>NZ_JBSGXP010000002.1:0-145309 GCF_053610105.1 Kitasatospora sp. NPDC054939
CCACCACTCCCCGTGGCCCGCGGCCGGGCGCCCCTCACGTGCGCCCGGCCGCTTTCCCGCAAGCCCACCCGCCGAACGGTCGCGCCTTCGCCGTCGCGGGCCCCCGGAGGTGGGCAGATCATCGGTGCGAATCGCCCGTATCGGGATCAAAGCACACGAATACCTGCGGACGCCCGGTCGGACACGCCGGGACACGCGCGGACACGCCCGGGCGGCGGCGTACACAGGAATCCCACCCGCACCACCGAACCGGGAGAACCCGTGACCATCGCCACCGCCAAGCTCTCCGACCCCACCGTCCGCGCCGCCGTCGCCGCGATCAACGCCGGCGACCGGGACGCCTTCACCGCCCTGCTCACCGCGGACGCGACCATGTCCGACGACGGCAGCGACCGCGACCTGCAGGACTGGATCGACCGCGAGATCTTCACCGTCCGCGGCCACATGGAGGTGCAGACCGAGTCCTCCGGGGGCCGCGCGCTGATCGCCGACTACCGCAACGAGACCTGGGGCGAGATGCGCACCGCCTGGCGCTTCACCGTCCAGGACGGCCGGATCAGCCGCTTCGAGACCGGCCAGGCCTGACCGCTCAGCCCGGCAGGCAGTCGCGCACCGCCCGGACCAGCGTCCGCGAGCGGATGTCACCGGTCACCCCCGGCTGCATGCCGTTGGTGACGTAGCCGAAGCCCAGGCCCAGCTCCGGGTCGGCGAAGCCCAGCGAACCGCCCCGCCCGGGGTGGCCGAAGCTCGCCGGCGAGGCCATCGGCGAGGTCGGGCCGTGCCGGAAGAAGCCCAGCCCGAAGGAGGTGTTGACGATCAGCACCCGGTCCGGGCCGTCGGACTCCGCGGCCGCCGCCCGTGCCGACAGCCCGGGGCCGAGCAGCGGCGCGGTCGGCGCCCCGTCCACCGGCCCGGCCAGCGCCGCGTAGAAGCGGGCCAGCGAACGGGCCGTACCGATCCCGCCGGCCCCCGGGACCTCGGCGGCCCGCACTTGCGGGTCGTCGAGGCTCACGTCCGCCCGCACCGAGCCGAAGGCCCGCGAGGTCAGCGAGCCCGGGTCCCGGTAGGCGTCCCGGACGCCCGGCTTGGCCCGCAGCCGCAGCCCGCCGGCCGCGGGGCGCGCCGCCGCGGCCGGCAGGTCCACCAGCCGCCCGACCCGCGGCGCCGCCCCGGCGGGCAGCCCGATCCACAGGTCGAGGCCGAGCGGGCGGGCGATCTCCTCCGCGAAGTACCGGCCGACCGTGCGACCGCTCGCCCGCCGCACCACCTCCCCCACCAGCCAGCCGAAGGTGTACGGGTGGTAGCCGTGCGCCGTGCCCGGCTCCCAGGCCGGCGCCTGTGCGGCCACCGCCGCCGCGGCCGGCTCCCAGGCCAGCACCTCGGCCCGGCCCAGCGGCACGTCCAGCGCCGGCAGCCCCGCCCGGTGCGAGAGCAGCCAGCGCACGGGTATCCGCTCCTTGCCCGCCACCTTGAACTCCGGCCAGTACGCGGCCACCGGCGCGTCCAGGTCCAGCAGGCCGCGCTCGGCGAGCAGCAGCGCGGTGGTCGCGGTCAGGCCCTTGGTCACCGAGCGCAGCACCTGCGCGGTGTCCGCCGTCCACGGCACGTCCGGCCCGCCGTCCTCCGCGGGCCGGGCCTCGCCCGCCCACAGGTCCACCGTCTTGCGCCCGCGCACGTACAGCGCGAAGGCCGCGCCCAGCTCCCCGTGCTCCCGGAAGTTGCGGGCGAACGCCGCGCGCACGGGCTCGAAGCCCTCGGCCGTCCAGCCCTGGATCTCCACCACCGCGTGCCGCCTCTTTCCGTTCTCCGCCCCCCGTGAGCTGCCGGGAAACCCTAACCTGTCTGCCATGACCAACCCCGCCGAAGAGCTGCTGGACGTCGTCGACGAGCACGACCGGGTCACCGGGACCGCGCCCCGCGGGGAGGTGTACCGCCTCGGGCTGACCCACCGCTGCGTCTTCGTCCTGGTCCGCGATCCGGAGGGGCGGATCTTCGTCCACCGGCGGACCGACACCAAACTGTTCGCCCCCGGCGCGTACGACATGTTCGTCGGCGGCGTGGTCGGCGCCGGCGAGGGCTACCGGGAGGCCGCCGTGCGCGAGGCCGAGGAGGAGTTGGGCGTCACCGGCGTCCGGCCGCGCCCGCTGTTCAAGTTCCTCTTCCACCGGCCCGGCCTCTCCTGGTGGTGCGACCTGTACGAGGCCGACTGGGACGGCCCGGTCGCCCCGCAGGAGTCCGAGGTGGCCTGGTACGCCTGGCTGACCGAGGAGGAGCTGGCGCAGCGCCTCGCCGTCGACGACTTCGTCCCGGACGGGCGCGAGGCCTACCGCCGCTACCTCGAACGGTGACCCTCGGTAGGGTGGCGCCCATGGCTTCCCGTACGCCGTCGGCGGCGCCCAGGACAGAGGACGAGCGGGCCGGCACCGGGCCCTCGGGCGGCGAGCGGCCGCGCCGGCGCCTCAGCGTGGACGAGCGGCGCGAGCAGTTGATCGCCGTGGCCCTGGAGCTCTTCGGCCGCCGCCCGCCCGAGGAGGTGTCGATCGACGACATCGCCGCCGCGGCCGGCGCCTCCCGCCCGCTGGTCTACCACTACTTCCCCGGCAAGCAGGCGCTGTACGAGGAGTCGCTGCGCCGGGCCGGACGCGAACTGGCCGGACGCTTCGAGGAGCCCGCCGACGGCCCGCTGTCGGAGCGGCTGTACCGGGTGATGGGCCGCTACCTGGAGTTCGTGGAGAGCCACGGGCCCGGCTTCTCCGCCCTGCTGCGCGGCGGTTCGGTGGCGGCCAGCGCGGGCACCTCCGCGGTGATCGACGACGTCCGGCGGGCCGCGCACGACCAGATCCTGTCCCACCTCGCCCTGCCCTCGCCCTCCCCCGGACTGCGGCTGGCCGTCCGGGCCTGGATCGCCAACGCCGAGATCACCTCGCTGGAGTGGCTGGCCGAGCGGTCCGTCCCGCGCGAGGAGCTGCAGCTGCGCCTGGTCCAGGAGTTCGTCGCCTCGCTGGCACTGACCGCCGCCCGCGAGCCCGCACTCGCCGCCGAACTCGCCCGGTTCTTCACCGAGGAGCGCCCCGACGGCCCCACCGGGCGGCTGGTGCGCCAGCTCGCCGGACTGCTCGCCGTCCCCGGCATGGCCGAGGCGCTCGGCCCGCTGGCCGCACCCGGCCCCGACACGCCCCGGCCGCACTGACCGCGGGTCCTGCCGGAGCGTCACGATCCGGGAGCCGGGCCCCGGGCCGGTTCGGCCGCGTCGGCGGCCTCTGATAGGAATGTGCCCGGACCTGCGCACACCTGCGCGAGGCCGACGGACGAGCGAACGATCACGAGTGGAGCGGGGGGCTCATCAGGTGACCCAGGACGGCCAGTTCAGTACGGAAGCCGGTCCCTTCACACCGGCGGAGCGGATCGCCGCCAGCCTCGGCGCACTCACCGACGCGCTGTTCGACAAGAGCGTCTCGCGCGGCCCGGCCGCCGCGCTCACCGCGCTGCGCCCGCACGCGCACCCGAACGCCGAGACGCTGTTCAACCTCGCGCTCGCCCCCAACGGGCCGGTGCACACCGCGGTCGCCCGGCTCGGCACCGTCGTCAGCGCGGGCACCGCCCGCCCCGGCAGCGGCGCCGCCTTCGCCGGCCCGACCGTCGGCGCGCTGCTCGCCGGCCACGACGGCACCCGGGTGCGCGGCGCGGTCACCGGCGGCGGCACCCCGACCGCCGCCCTGTTCGAGCTCCCGGTGGCCGGCGAGGCCGCCGAACCCGGTCTGCGCCCGCCCTTCGCCCCCGCCCTGGCCGCACTGGCGGACGGCCAGCAGAGCCGCCGGCCGGTGGAACTGGCGACCGGCTCCGGCGCCGAGGTCCGGATGGTGGTCCCGCCCGGCTTCCATGCACTCACCTCCCCCGGCGGCGCGCCCGGCGTCTCCGCCCGGACGGTGCCCACCGGCCCGGTCGGCGGCAGCGGCACCGACGGCGACCCGGCCGCGCGGGCGGCGTCCGTCGAACTGACCGCCCATCTAGAGGAGGTCGCCGCCGAACTGTTCAGCGGCACCGGACCTGCCCCGCGCCGCGAGTTCGCGGTGGTCGCCGCCTCGCTGGCCGACCTGATCGCCTCCTCCGGCACCGTCTACGCCGGCCTGGCCGCCGTGGAGCACGACGGCAGGGCCGGCGAGGCCGTGCTCACCGTCGCACTGGCGCCCTACCCGCGTCCGATCACCGAACTGGCCACCGAGCTGGCCACCGTCCGCCGGCACGCCGAGGTCTGGACGGTGCTGCTGCCGGCCGGCCCCGCGGCCGTCCTGGTCGAGGCCCGCAGCGTTCCGGTGCCCGGCCCGCTCACCGCCGAGGGGCTGCGCCGCTCGGTGGTCACCTCGGTCGTGGAGGCGTTCGTCCCGCTGCCGGACGGCGGTTCGGTCCTCTGCGTCCAGCTGGCCACCGGGCAGTCCCAGGACTGGGAGCTGTACACGGAGGTCTTCGCGGAGCTGCTGAAGACCGTCCAGTTCGGCTGGGACGGCGTGCCGGGCCGGGTGGCCGCTCCGGTGACCGCCGCCGGCACGGTGCCGCCCGTCGCAGCGGCCGCAGCGCCGACCCCGCCGCAGGGCGTCCCGGTGGCACCCGTACCGACCGCCGGCCCGGCCGAGCCGCCGGTCGCCCCGCCCGCGCCGACCGCCGCCCCCGTGGAGCCGCCCGCCCCGGTCGCCCCGCCCGCCCCGGTGCCGCCGACCGCGCCGCCGGCCACGGTGCCCGCCTCGGTGTCGGCCCCGCCCGCCGCGCCGGCGGCCGAGCCCGAGCCGGAGCCGGCCCTGCGGGGGACGCCCGTGCGGATCCCCCCGGCCGACTTCAACCCGTTCGCCCCCGTCGCCGACGCGGAGCCGGCCGCGCCGCTCCCGGCCGGCAGCGAGGACGAGACGCTCAAGGGCACCCCGGTGATGATCCCGCCGCCGGACTTCAACCCCTTCGCCCCGCAGCCGACCCTCACCGACACCACCGTGCCCGTGGACGAGGAGGAGGAGCGCCGGCCCAAGGGCACCCCGGTGATGATCCCGCCCCCGGACTTCAACCCCTTCGCCCCGCAGCCCACCTCCACCCCCGCTGCGGCGGCGGCGCCGGCCCCGGCCGCCGCACCGGCTCCCGCGGCCGCTCCGGCCCACGACCCGTTCGGCACCGTGGTCGCGGCCGACGCGCCCAGCGACCCCTTCGGCACCACCGTGCCGCAGCCGTCCGCGCCGGTACCGCCGCCGCCCGCCGCCCCGCCGGCCGTCCCGGCCCCGGCGGCTGCCCCCGCCGCCGCGGCCTCCGCGGACGAGGACGGGGAGGAGCGCCGGCCCAAGGGCACCCCGGTGATGATTCCCCCGCCGGACTTCAACCCGTTCGCCCCGCAACCCACCTCCGCCGCGGCCGAACCCGAGCCCGAGCCGGCGCCGCCCGCGGCCCCGGAGACCAGCCCCTTCGGCTGAGCCGCACTCCGGGGGGACGACCCCGGCACCGACCCCGCCCGGCCCGGCGCACCCGTTGCGCCGGGCCGGCGGCGTCCGCGTCCGGCCCTCGCACCGCACGGCCCTCCTGACCTGGACACGGCCGGCAACTGGTACAGACCTATTGCCAGGTGCCGACCGGCTCCCTACCCTCGGGAGGCACGGATCCTCCGCGGCAAACCCCGACGGCCCGAGGCTCCGCTCCGCGCTGCACCCAGCCGGAGCGCGCACCTGCTCCACGCATCTGACACCTGCACCTGACTCACCTCCCCACAGGTACGGGGCAGTCCGGCCTGCCCGGACGCCCCGGGACAGGAGCCACCTCCATGCGTCGACGTCGGATCAGAATGCCGCTGCTGGCGGCCGGGACCCTGCTGGTCCCCCTGCTGGCCGTCGCCCTGCCCAACTCCACCGCCCACGCCGCCGGTTCGGCCACCGCCACGTTCGCCAAGGGCAGCGACTGGGGCACCGGGTGGGAGGGCGGCTACACGATCACCAACGGCACCACCACCGCACTCAACGGCTGGACCCTGGAGTTCGACCTGCCGTCCGGCAACACGGTGTCCTCACTCTGGAACGCCACCTACACGACCTCGGCGGCGCACGTCACCGTCAAGAACCCGGGCTGGGCGTCCACCCTGGCCCCCGGCGCCTCGTACAACTTCGGCTTCAACATCGGCGGCTCCTACAAGCCGCTGCTGAACTGCAGGTTGAACGGCAAGCCGTGCGACGGCAGCGGCGACGACACGGTCGCCCCGACCGTGCCCGGCAACCTCCAGGTCACCGGCACCACCGACACCACGGTCGACCTCGACTGGACGGACAGCACCGACAACGTCAAGGTCGCCGGCTACGAGGTCTACCAGGACGGCACCAAGGTCGCCACCACCAACGGCACCACCACCGCGGCCACCGTCCCGGGCCTGACCGCCGCCACCTCGTACCGGTTCACCGTGCAGGCGTACGACGAGGCGGGCAACCGCTCGGCCGCGGCCGGCCCGGTCACCGGCACCACCAAGGCCGCCGAGCCGGACACCCAGGCCCCGACCAAGCCCGGCACGCCCACGGTCACCGGCAGCGGTCCGAGCAGCATCTCGCTGGGCTGGACGCCGAGCACCGACAACCGCCGGGTGACCGCGTACGACGTCTACAACGGCACCGCACTGGTCCTCACCGTCACCGAGCCGGCGGCCACCGTACCCGGCCTGGCGCCCGACACCGAGTACACCTTCACCGTCCGGGCGCGCGACGCGGCCGGCAACGTCTCACCGGTCTCCGACCCGGGCAAGGGCCGCACCACCGACGGCAGCCTCCCGGCGCTGAAGATCGGCTACTTCACCCAGTGGTCGGTCTACGCCCGCGGCTACAGCGTCAAGAAGCTCGACACCTCGGGCAGCGCCGGCCGGCTGACCCACCTCAACTACGCCTTCGCCAACATCCACCCGAACACCAAGCAGTGCTTCATCACCAACAAGGCGGCCGGGCCGGACAACGACCCGAACGCGGGCGACGGCGCCGGTGACGCCTGGGCCGACTTCGGCCGGGGCTGGGACGCGGGCAGCTCGGTGGCCGGCACCACCGACACCTGGGACCAGAAGCTGGCCGGCAACTTCAACCAGCTGAAGCAGCTCAAGGCCAAGTACCCCAACCTCAAGATCCAGATCTCGCTGGGCGGTTGGTCGTACAGCAAGTGGTTCTCCGACGCCTCGCTCACCGACGCCTCGCGCAAGGCGCTGGTCAGCTCGTGCATCGACATGTACATCAAGGGCAACCTGCCGGTCATCGACGGCCGCGGCGGCGCCGGCAGCGCGGCCGGCATCTTCGACGGCGTGGACCTCGACTGGGAGTGGCCGAACTCCGAGGGCCACGTCGGCAACGTCATCCGGCCCCAGGACAAGGCCAACTACACCCTGCTGGCGCAGGAGTTCCGCCGCCAGCTGGACGCGCTCGGCGCCACCACCGGCAAGCACTACACCCTGAGCGCCTTCCTCCCGGCCGACCCGGCCAAGATCACCGCCGGGATCGACATCCCCGGCCTGTTCGGCGCCTTCGACTTCGCCACCATCCAGGGCTACGACTACCACGGCGGCTGGGAGAAGGTCACCAACCACCAGTCCGGCATCAAGGTCGGCGCGGGTGACCCGAACACCCCGGACCGCCAGTTCAGCTCCGAGATCGCCATCAACGCGTACGTCAACGGCGGCGCCCCGAAGAGCAAGCTGACCCTGGGCATCCCGTTCTACGGCCGCGGCTGGACGGGCGTGCCGCGCGGCACCACCAACGGCCTCTTCCAGACCGGCACCGGACCGGCACCGGGCACCTACGAGGCCGGGTTCGAGGACTACCACAAGCTCAAGACCATGGCCGCGGGCGGCGGTTACACCGTCTACCGCGACCCGGTCGCCGGCCACGCCTACATCTACAACGGGAGCGTCTTCTACACCTACGACGACCCGATCGAGATCGCCCGCAAGACCGCCTGGATCAAGTCCCAGAACCTGGGCGGCGCGATGATCTGGGCCTTCGACGGCGACACCGCCAACGGTGAACTGATGGCCGCGGTGGACAACGGCCTGAAGTAGGCACCCCGGCCCGACCCCGCACCGCCCCGTACGACCCTGTACGACCCGTACGGCGCCACCCGGCCCGTCCCGCCTAACCGGCGCGGCGGGCCAGGTGCACGACGTCCGGCACCCCGCGGGCCACCGGGATCTCCAGGGTCTCCACCCCGGAGAAGCCCGCCGCCCGCAGCGCGTCCTCGAAGGCCGCGGACGGCTGCGCGCTCCACACCGCCAGCACCCCGCCGGGCTGCAGCCGGTGCCACAGCACGGCGAGCCCGTCGGCGCCGTACAGCCCGGCGTTGGCGTCGGTGACCGTCCAGTCCGGCCCGTTGTCGATGTCCAGGCAGAGCGCGTGGTACCGCTCGCCGTCCGCGCCCGCCAGGTACTCCAGCAGGTCGGTGTGGAGCACGGCGACCCGCCCGTCCGCCAGCGCCCCGGCCGAGTGGGCGCCGAGCGGCCCGGTGCGGTGCCACTCGATGATCGCGCCCTCGCGCTCGACCACCGCGATCCGCCCCCACCGCGGTTCGGCCGTCGCGTACGCGAGCGAGAAGCCGACGCCCAGCCCACCGATCAGCACCGAGGGCCGCTCGACCTCCGCGCCCAGCGCGTCCAGCGCGGCCTGGACCAGCAACCGCTCGGAGCGGCCGTCCGCGGTGTCCATCAGGAAGCAGCCGTTGGCGATGATCTCGAAATGCTCCCCGCGCCGGCGCAGCACCACCTCTCCGTAGGGGCCCTCGCGCCGGTCGAGGGTGACGACGGCATCGAAGCCGTCCCGTTCGGGCAGGACCGTGGACATGCGCGTTCCTTCGGGCGCTCGGGAGCGAGGCGTACCCGCCCGACAATAGCCGAGCCGCCGGGGCTCCCGATCAGGTCGTGATCAGCACGCCCGCGTACGAGACGCCCGCGACCACCACCCAGGAGCCGAGCCCGAGCAGGGCGATCCGGCCGCCGGTACGGGCCAGGGTCGGCAGGTGGACGGCGCTGCCGAGGCCGAACAGGGCGGCGGCGAGCAGCAGCTCCTGGACGTGCCCGGCCAGGGCGAGCGCCGGTTCGGGGAGCAGTCCGGTGGTGCGCAGGGCGATCGCCGCCAGGAAGCCGCCCACGAAGAGCGGCAGCACCGGCGGGCGGGTGCCGCCGACCGCGGCGGCCCGGCGGGTGCGGCGCATCGCCAGGGCGACCCCGGCCACCAGCGGGGCGAGCGCGGCGACCCGCATCAGTTTGACCAGGACGGCCTCCCGCAGGGCGCCGGAGCCGCCGCTCTGCGCGGTGGCGACGACCTGGCCGACGTCGTGCACGCTCGCCCCGACCCAGCGGCCGAAGCCCTCGGCGTCCAGGCCGAGCGGGCCCTGCAGCAGCGGCAGGACGCCGATGGCGAGGGTGCCGCAGAGGGTCACCAGGGCGACCGAGGCGGCGACGTCCTCCTCGTCGCTGCCCGCGGCCTGGCTGACCGCGCCGATCGCGGAGGCGCCGCAGATGGAGTAGCCGGTGGCGACGAGCAGCGGCTGATCACCGGGCAGGCCGAGCCGGCGGCCGAGCCAGCAGGTGCCGGCGAAGGTGGCGGCGACGACGGTGGCGACCATGGCGACGGTGGCCCAGCCCAGGCCGAGCACGTCGCCGAGCGAGAGCTTGAGGCCCAGCAGCACGATGCCGATCCGCATCAGGCGCTTGCTCGCGAGGCCGAGCCCCGGCCGGGCGGCGCCGCGGACGAAGGGGCGCAGCCGGGGCAGGTGCGCGCAGGCGGTGCCGAGGACGACAGCGACGGTCAGCGCGGGGACGGCGGGCGCCAGCCGGTGGACGGCGAGGGCCGCGGCGACGCCGAGCGCGGCGAGCAGCAGGCCCGGGGTGTTGCCGCCGGTGAGCGGGGCCGGGACGCGGGCGCGGCTGCGGCTGCGGGGGCGGGTGTGCGGGGGCCGCAGGGCGGCGGGGGCGCTCACGGCCGGTCGGCCGGCAGCCGGTAGACGCGGCGGATGCTGGTGCCGAGCCGGGAGACGTCGGCGCCGTAGACGTGCACCGAGATGGCGGTGCCGGTACAGGAGTTGCGCACCAGGTGGATGTCGCCGGGCGGGGCGAAGGCGGCGACGCTGCCGGCCGGTCCGACCACGTGCTCGGTCTCGACGAGGTGGGCGCTGCGGCCGTCGGAGACCAGTCGGTAGCGGGTCTCGCTCTCCTGCCCCTGGTGGACGCCGGCCACGCACCAGGAGACGTGGTCGTGGATCGGGGTGTGCTGCCCGGGCAGCCAGACCAGGGCGACGACGGAGAAGCTGCCGTCGCCCTCGGCGTGCAGGACGTGCTGGCGGTAGCGCCCGGGGTCGCCCTCGCACTGGGCGGGGGTGAGCAGGTCGGCGCAGCCGAGGTGGGGGGCGAGGCGTTCGCCGACCAGGTAGGCGGTGAGCTCGGGCGGGAGTCCGCGGTCCACCACGGCGGCTATCTCGCCGACCAGGGCTGTCATACGCTCGGTGAGGCGGTCGCTGCCGACCGTGGCGGAGGGTGTCATGCCTGCAGGGTCGGCCCGGCGCACCCATCACGTCCAAGGAGGGTTTGTTGACCCTCCCCCCATCACCGCTTATGGGTTGCCGGGTGCCCCGGCTGCGCGTCCGTCCTGCTCAGCAGCCCAGCCGGGCCGCGGCGGCCGAGCGGAGCTGGTCGAGGACCAGCGCGGTCGCGGGTATCCGGTGGTGCTCGCGCAGCACGTACGCGCTGACCTGGCGGCGCAGGTGCGGTTCGACGGCGCGTCCGGTGACCTTGCGGTGGCACATGAAGGACAGCACCAGGGCGGGCATCAGGGCGATGCCGACGCCGGCGGCGACCAGGGACTGCACGGCGAGGTTGTCGTCGGTGGAGAAGACGATGTCCGGGGCGAAGCCCTCCTCCGCACAGACGTGCAGCAGGTTCGCCCGGCAGCGCGGGCAGCCGGCGATCCAGCGCTCGCCGGCGAGGTCGGCCAGCCGGACGGCGTGCCGGCGGCCGAGCGGGTGGCCGACCGGGAGGAGGACGGTGAGCAGGTCCTCCATGAGCGGGATCTCCTCCAGCTCGAAGGGGACGTCCGCGCCGGATCCGGGATAGCTGAAGGCCAGCGCGATGTCGCACTCGCCGCGCAGCAGCCGCTGCAGGGAGTCCGGCGGTTCGGCCTCCAGCAGCTCGACCCGCACCGCGGGGTGCTCGGCGAGCAGGCGGGCCATCGCCTCGGGGACGAGGGTGGCGTTGGCGCTGGGGAAGGCGCAGACCCGGACGCGTCCGGCGCGCAGCCGGGCGAGCGCGGCGAGCTGCTGCTGGGCGGCGCTGAGGCTGCCGAGGATCTGCTCGGCGTGCCGGGCGAGGGCCTCGCCTGCCTCGGTCAGGCGCAGTCCGCGTCCGGCCCGGGTGAACAGCGGGACGCCGACGGTGCGCTCCAGCGCCTTCATCTGCTGGGTGATGGCCGGCTGGGTGTAGCCGAGCTCGCGGGCCGCCGCCGAGTAGGAGCCGGCCCGCACCACCTCGTGGAAGGTCCTTATGTGCCGTGAGTCGAACACCCGGCAATCATAAGCAGACTTTGGGGTGCTCCGGCATTACCCCGTTCGCACCTATGGTTTCACCCGGACGCAGTAGCCCCACCGGCCGCTACCGCTCCGGCTCCCGCTACCGCTCCGGGCGCGGCTCCGGCGCCGGGGCAGGCCCGTGGTGACCTCGGCGCGGACGACCGGCGCCCCGCCCGGAGCCGGACGGGCCGCCCCGGGGGCGGTGGTCACTTGGTGCGCCGGCCCTTCAGCATCCAGCCCAGGACACCACCGGCCAGCAGGGTGCCCAGCAGGGCGATCCAGAGGGGGGCGGTGACCGTGAAGACCCAGAACTGGATCTTCACCTTTTCGAGGTTGGCGAACAGGAACCACACCGCGAGGATCACGATCACGCCGATCCCGATGTACCGGGTGGGGATGCCCGCGATCTCGTTCTGCCGGGAGCCGGACGAGCCGTCTGAAATCTTGGTCACAGCCGCAGTCTGCTGGCCGTCCGGTGATTTGTCCGGGTACGCGCCCGGGAGTAGCCCGCACGGGCTATCCCCGGCACGCCGCGAACGGGACGGCGGGCGGGGCCGGGACGGCGGGCGGGGCCGTCGCCCAGGCCCGGGTCTGGGGCCGGGCCTGCACCTTGGACCCGGACCCGGACCCCCAACCTCGGCCTGCCCCGGCCCGCCCCGCTACCGCTCGTCCCGCCAGGAGCGCCAGAGCGCCGCGTACGGTCCGCCGGCCGCCACCAGCTCCGGGTGGCTGCCGTACTCGCTGATCCGCCCGTCCTCGACCACCGCGATCACGTCCGCGTCGTGCGCGGTGTGCAGCCGGTGCGCGATGGCGATCACGGTGCGGCCCTCCAGCACCCGGGAGAGCGAGCGCTCCAGGTGCCGGGCGGCGCGGGGGTCGAGCAGCGAGGTGGCCTCGTCCAGCACCAGGGTGTGCGGGTCCGCCAGGACGAGCCGGGCGAGCGCCAGTTGCTGCGCCTGCGGCGGGGTCAGCGCGGTGCCGCCGGAGCCGACCTCGGTGTCCAGGCCCTCCGGCAGGGCGTCCGCCCACTCGTCGGCGTCCACCGCGGCCAGGGCGGCGCGCAGTTCGGGGTCGCCCGCGCCGGGCGCGGCCAGCAGCAGGTTGTCCCGCAGGGTGCCGACGAAGACGTGGTGCTCCTG
This sequence comes from Kitasatospora sp. NPDC054939, assembly GCF_053610105.1. Lineage (NCBI taxonomy): Bacteria > Bacillati > Actinomycetota > Actinomycetes > Kitasatosporales > Streptomycetaceae > Kitasatospora > Kitasatospora sp. NPDC054939. The sequence continues at coordinate 12,681 of NZ_JBSGXP010000002.1, forward strand.
GTTGACCAGCGCCACCTGGGCGCGCACCCGCTCGGCGGGCATCCTGGCCAGGGCCGCCCCGCCGAGGGTGACGCTGCCCCGGCCCGGCGCGTAGATGCCGGCCAGCAGCCGCCCCAGGGTGGACTTGCCGGCGCCGGACGGGCCGACCAGGGCCACCCGACTGCCCGGTGCGACCTCCAGACTGATGCCGTGCAGCACGTCGGCGCCCTCCCGGTAGCCGAACCGGACGTCCTTCGCCGCCACCTCGCGGCCCTGCGGCCGAACGGTGGCGTCGGCCTCCTGCTCGGGCACCTCGCGGACGCCGACCAGTCGGGCCAGCGAGGCCTGGCCGATCTGCAGTTCGTCGTACCAGCGCAGGATGAGGTCGACCGGGCCGGTCAGCGCCTGCGCGTACAGCACCCCGGTGGTCAGCTGGCCGACGGTGATCCAGCCGCGCAGGGTGAACAGCCCGCCCAGCACCAGCGTGCCCAGCACCGCCAGGGTGTAGACGGCGTCGATGGTCGGGAACCAGACCGAGCGCAGCCAGAGCGTGTAGCGCTCCCAGGAGAGCCACTCCGCGAGCTTGCGGTCGGTCAGCCGGACCCGCTCGTCGCCGAGCCGCAGCGCCTCGACCGTCCGCCCGGCGTCGACCGTCTCCGCGAGCACCGTGTTGACCGCGGCGTACCCGGCCGACTCGTTGCGGTACGACTGCGGTGCCCGCCGGAAGTACCAGCGGGAGCTGGCCAGCAGCAGCGGCAGGCCGATCAGCGAGGTCAGCGCGAGCAGCGGCGAGGTGACCAGCAGCGCGCCGAGCACCAGCAGCAGCGACACCACGGCGACGGCCAGCTCGGGCACCGCCTCGCGGACCGACTTGTCCAGCCGGTCGATGTCGGTGGTGCCGCGGGAGACCAGGTCGCCGGTGCCGGCCCGCTCCAGCACGCCGGGCGGCAGCGCCACCGAGCGGACCAGGAAGTCCTCCCGGAGGTCGGCCAGCACCCGTTCGCCGAGGATGCTACCGCGCAGCCGCGACCACCAGGTGAAGGCGGACTGCACGACGAGCGCCAGCAGGTACCAGGCGACCGCGGCGCCGATGGTCTCCCCGGTGGTGCCGGTGGCCAGCGACTCGACCAGGGTGCCCAGCACCCACGGGCCGACCAGCCCGGCCACGGTGGCCACCGAGTGCAGCAGGACGACGGAGGAGAAGTCGCCCCGGTGCCGGCGGGCCAGCAGTCCGACGTAGCCGCGCACGGCGGCCGGGGAGCCGACCGGCAGCGTGGTCGCCGGCCCGTGCTCCTGATGGACGGGGGGCTTCATGCGGTGCTCCTCGGCGGTTGCGTACGTACGGCGTGGGCGGCGTCGGCGGTGGTGATGGCGGCGGTGGTGGCGGCAGCAGCGTCGGCGGTGGCGACGGGGTTCACCGCACGCCCTCCGCGACCGGTGCCGGCTCCTCGTCGCGGGTGACCACGGCCCGGTAGGCCGGCTCGGTGCGCATCAGCTCCCGGTGGCGGCCAGTCGCGGCCACCCGTCCGTCGAGCACCAGCACCACCCGGTCGGCCCGGTCCAGCAGCAGCGGGCTGCTCGCCAGGACGACGGTGGTGCGCCCCTGCCGGACCTCCTGCAGGCCGCCCGCGATCCGGGACTCGGTGTGCGCGTCCACCGCACTGGTCGGCTCGTCCAGGACGAGCACCGGCGGGTCGGCGAGCAGCGCCCGGGCCAGTGCGAGCCGTTGGCGCTGCCCGCCGGAGAGCGAGCGGCCGCGCTCGGTGATCCGGGCCCGCATCGGGTCGCCGCCGCAGTCGGGCGAGCCGTCCACCAGGGCGTCCAGCACGTCCTCGGCGCGGGCCGCGGCCAGCGCGTCGGCAGCGGGCACCCGGCCCGTGGCGGGGATGTCCAGCAGTTCGGCGAGGGTGCCGGAGAGCAGCACCGGCTCCTTGTCGTGGACCAGCACCACCGCCCGCGCCTCGCTCAGCGGGACGTCGTCCAGTTCGGTGCCGCCGAGCCGGACGGAGGGCTGCGGCTGCTCGCCCTCCGCCAGCGGTACGTGGCCGCCGAGCCGCTCGGCGAGCGCGCCGGCGAAGTCCGGGTCGCCACAGACCACGGCGGTCAGCTCGCCGGCCCGCGCGGTCAGGCCGGTGACCGGGTCGTACAGGTCGCCCTGCTCCGGCCGGCCCAGCGCGGACCCGGCGGTCGCGGTCGTCCGGGCCAGCGAGAGCACCCGCACCGCGCGCCCGGCCGAGACCCGGGCCACGCTCCAGGCGTGCGCGGCCTCGCCGAGGATGCGCAGCGGGGAGGCCAGGAAGGCGGTCGCGCCGTACACCGCGACCAGGGTGCCGACGGTGATCCGCCCGTCGGCGGCCAGCCGCACGCCGTACCAGGTGACGCCGACCACGAACAGGCCGGGCAGCAGCACCTGCTGGGCCTGCATCAGCGACCAGACCCGGGCGGAGCGGACGGCCGCGGCGCGGACCTTCTGCGAGGCGGCCCGGTAGCGGTCGAGGAACAGCTCCTCGCCGCCGATTCCGCGCAGCACCCGCAGCCCGGCCACGGTGTCGGCGGCCAGCTCGGTCGCCTTGCCGCCGAGCGCCCGCTGCTCCGTGTAGCGCTTCTCGAAGGGCCCGAGCAGCGGCCAGACGGCGGCCGCCAGCACCGGCACGCCGAGCAGGACGGTGAGCCCGAGCAGCGGCTCGGTGGCCAGGACGACCGTGCTGACGCCCAGCCAGACCAGGACGGCGGCCCGGACCCGGGCGACCAGCTCGACGTACCAGCCGATCTTCTCGACGTCGCCGCTGCTGACCGCGACGATCTCGCCGGTGGCGATCCGGCGGGTCAGCCCGGCGCCCAGCCGGGAGGCCTGGCGGGCCACCAGCTGGCGGACGTGGGTGGCGGCGTGGATCCAGTTCCAGACCGCCTGGCGGTGCAGCATCACGGCGCCGAACGCGGCCAGCGCGGCCAGCAGGACGGCGAGCGCGCCGGCGCGCCAGAGGCCGGTGGAGTCGCCGTCGACGGCCGCCTGCACCCCCAGGCCGAGCGGGAGGGGCAGGGCGGCCTGACCGCCCATCTCCAGCAGCGCCCAGCAGGTGGAGAGCACCTGCCCGCGCCGCTGACCGCGCTGCAGCCAGCGCAGGAAGGCGAGGGGTGAGGAGAGGTCGGGGCTGCCGGGGTCGGTCAACGGCAGGGGCTTGAGCGGCATGACGCTCCGTTGGAGGTGGGACGGGCGGGGTGGTGCGGCGCCCGGCCCGGGTCACGGGTGGGCGCGGCACCCGGCCCGGGTCGGCCGCGGGGGCGGCGCACGGGCTCGGGGGAGGTCGCGGGGACGGCGCGGGGTGCGGGGAGGGCCGCCGGGCGGCCCGGCCGGGAGCGTCACGGCGGGAGGGGGGTCAGGAGGTCATGGGGTGAGACTGCCAACCCCGGTGTGAGCTGCGCAACACATTTTCCGAAGTGCTTCGCCCACGGACTCCTGCGGCACCGGATCGCGGCCGCACGGGTGTTTCCGGACCGCCCGAAAGTTTCTTCGCCGAATCGGGAACAAAGCCGCCGTCCCGCCGGTTGGGCCACTTCGGAATGAGCCGGACAACCGGAGGGCACCCCTTCTCGTGAGCAGCATCCCGAGCGTCACCCTGAACAACGGCCTGCAGATCCCGCAGCTGGGCTTCGGCGTGTGGCAGGTCCCGGACGACGAGGCCACCGCCGCCGTCCGCACCGCGATCGAGACGGGCTACCGCTCGATCGACACCGCCGCGGTGTACGAGAACGAGGTCGGCACCGGACGGGCCGTCACCGAGGCGGTCGCCGACGGCGTCGCCCGGGCGGACCTCTACATCACCACCAAGCTGTGGAACTCCGGCACCGCCGACTGGTCCGGCGCCCAGGGCCGGGACGCGGTGAAGCGCGCGTTCGACGCCTCGCTGGAGCGCCTGGGCCTCGACTACGTCGACCTGTACCTGATCCACTGGCCGCGCCCGATGCACGGCAGCTACCTCAACGTCTGGAAGGCCTTCGAGGAGCTCCTCGCCGACGGCCGGGTGAAGTCGGTCGGCGTGTCGAACTTCGGCACCGACCACCTGCGCCGCCTGCTCGACGAGTCCTCGGTCGTCCCGGTGCTGAACCAGGTCGAGCTGCACCCCTACCTCCCGCAGGAGGAGCTGCGCGCCTTCCACGCGGAGCACGGCATCGCCACCGAGGCGTGGAGCCCGCTCGGCCAGGGCAAGACGCTGCTCGGCGAGTCGGCGCTGACCCGGATCGCCGAGAAGCACGGCCGCACGACCGCCCAGGTGGTGCTGCGCTGGCACCTGCAGAGCGGCGTCATCGCGATCCCGAAGTCGGTCACCCCGGCCCGGATCAAGGAGAACCTGGACGTCACCGGCTTCGAGCTGGACGCGGACGACCTGGCCGCGATCGCCGGCATCGCCACCGACGAGCGGATCGGTCCGGACCCGCAGCAGTTCGACTGGAACTGAGCCGACCGGCGTTCCGGCCCGCACCGGACCGGAACGCCGAAGGCCGCCGCACCCCGCTCCAGGGGTGCGGCGGCCTCGGGCCGGCCATGCTCCGCAGGCATGCCCGCACGACGTACGAACCGGCCGCACGGCCGCACACGGACACGCCGTGCACGGCGGAGAGCGGACGGCGTCCTGCACGCGGCGTGCACACCGGCCCAGCAGCACCGGCCCACGCCGACTTCGCCGACGATCTTCTGGCGAATCGTTTTGGCTGACGAACCCGGACGACGGTCCGGGTCCGGCCCCGGCCGGAGCCTAGAGCCGCGCCGCCTTGCCGATCAGCGCCAGCGCCGCCTCGTGCTCGTGCTCCTCCAGCGGTGACAGCAGCAGCCGCTGGACCTCGGCCACACCGGCGGCCGAGCGGTGGAGCAGTTCCTGACCGGCCGGCGAGAGCGACAGCAGGTTGCGCCGCCCGTCCGACGGGTCCCGCCGGCGCTGCACCAGACCGCGGCGGACGAGACGGCTGACCATCTCGGCCATCGTGGCCTTGTCCAGCGACGCCAGCTCGCCGACCGTCCGCTGGTCCGAGCCGGGCTCCAGCTCCAGCGCGTCGAGCACCGCGTACTGCGGAGCGGTCAGCTCCGCACCGACGTGCTCCGACCAGAGCTTGGTGTGCACCTGCTGGCTCACCCTGATCAGGTAGCCGATCGCCCGCTGGGCGTCCAGCATCGGCCGCGCGTCCGAGAGGACGGCGACCTGTGCGGGCTCCAGCCTGGCTATCTTCGCCATCACGCGGACGATCTCCAGCTGCTCCTCGGGCGTGAGCGGCTCGAAGAGCGTGCGCTGCACCCGCACGACTCCGCCGGTGGCCTCGCGCACCGCCTGGGCACCGCTCTGCGAAAGGGCGAGCAGCTTGCGCCGGCCGTCGGCCGGGTCGCGGCGCCGCAGCACCAGGCCGCGCCGGACCAGCCGGGCGACCATCTCGGCCATCGTGGCCTTGTCCAGCGACGCCCGTTCGCCCACGGTCCGCTGGTCCGCGCCCGGTTCGAGGGCGAGGACCAGCAGTACGGCGAACTGCGGAGCCGTGAGATCGGCTCCGACGTGTTCGGACCACAGCCGGGTGTGAACCTGCTGTGCAACTCGAATCAGGTGTCCGGGCGACTGCTGCAGTCGCGCGGACACGCGGGTCGTCGGGATCTCCCCCAGCACCATGTATCCGTCCCGATGTCACACCCGGTGTGTGTGGGACACCCGGGTGGGGCAGTAACGGCGAGTGGGCGTCCCGCTGTGAGGGAGGGCGCTCCAGCCGTGCAGCCGGTGGCTGCTGGCGCACACTATACAAACGGCGGGCCCGTGCTGGCAGGCAGGGGCAGATAGTAGACGCAGGTTCGGCAAAGTTGGCATATTTACGCGCCGTACCGACCCGCCGGTAGCCCGTTCGCAGCAGAAAGCCGACCGGTCGGTCCTTACCCACGGTCACCTGCGGCTCTGTCCTCTGGTCGATACCCCTACTGGCGAGTAGGGTGTGGCCACCCCAGCGGTCCTCCCCACCGAGAGAGACGAGAAGCCAGCATGACCGAGCAGAACAGCGCACCCAGGGTCGCGGTCGTCACCGGCGCCGCGCGCGGCATCGGCGCCGCCACGGCGGAGCGACTGGCCGCCGACGGCTACGCGGTCGCGGTGGTCGACCTGGAGGAGGCAGCCGGCAAGGACACCGTCGACCGGATCACCGCCGCGGGCGGGCGCGCCCTGGCCGTCGGCGCCGACGTCTCGGACGCCGCGCAGGTCCAGGCCGCGGTGGACCGGATCGCCGCCGAGCTGGGCACGCCGGTCGTCCTGGTCAACAACGCGGGCGTGCTGCGCGACAACCTGCTCTTCAAGATGTCCGAGTCCGACTGGGACACGGTCATGAACGTCCACCTGCGCGGCGCCTTCCTGATGACCCGCGCGATCCAGAAGCACATGGTGGACGCCGGCTTCGGCCGCATCGTCAACCTCTCCTCCTCCTCCGCGCAGGGCAACCGCGGCCAGGCCAACTACTCCGCCGCCAAGGCCGGGCTGCAGGGCTTCACCAAGACGCTCGCCATCGAGCTGGGCAAGTTCGGAATCACCGCCAACGCGGTCGCCCCCGGATTCATCGCCACCGACATGACCGCCGCGACCGCCGCCCGGGTCGGCATGGAGTTCGAGGACTTCAAGGCCGCCGCCGCCACCCAGATCCCGGTGCAGCGCGTCGGTACGCCCGAGGACATCGCCCACACCATCTCGTTCCTCGCCTCCGAGGGATCGGGATTCGTCTCCGGCCAGGTCATCTACGTGGCCGGCGGCCCGCTGGACTGAACCTGTGACGCGTACGCGCCAAAGTACGCAGGGTGACCGCGGGGCGGCGGGCCGAGCAATCGACCAACCGCCCCGTTCATATTTTCGAATTCCCGGACACTGATTCGTTCATCGCGCTGACATTCGACCGGAGAACAGTCGAAATCCTCAACCGAACCATCGGTTTCACCCGGCACACATGCTTCTCCGGGCAAAAGCGAATACCTCCGGGAATGGCGCCGGTCCGGTCGGTAGGGTCACCCTCGTGCAAGCCCCGAGTGGATCACCGCAAGACCTGAACCCACCGCCGGGCCCCGCCGCGCCGCGGCAGCCGGACGACCACCGCGCCGCTCCGCGGACGGGACCGGCCGAGCCACCCGCGGGGCCGATCGCGCCGCGAACGGCCCCGTGCACGCCGACCGCGCTGCCCGGGCCCAGGACGGCGCCGCCCAGGACCGCGCCGCCGCGGTCCGCACCGCCCGCGTCCGCGGTGGCCGGGTCCAAGGTGACCGGGTCCGCGCCGCCCCGCGCCGGCGAGCCGGGCTGGCCGCCGATGAGCCGCCGTCAGGCCCGCCTGCTGGCGCTGACCTCCTTCGGGTACCTACTGGTGGTCGCCGGGGTGCTGCTCGACACCGTCCTGGTCGACCTCGACTGGTGGGTGCGCCTGCGCCGCCCCTACGACCGCTGGCCCAGCCTGGAGCCGTTCCTGGACAACTGGGTGGTGGCCGGGCAGCGCGGCCCCAGCGCGATCGCCGCCTGCGCCTGGCTGGCCTGGCGCGCCCACCGGCTGCAGCGGCTGAGACCGCTGCTGGTGATGGGCACCGCGCTGCTGCTGCTCAACATCACGGTCGGCGGCGTCAAGATCGTCACAGGCCGGCTCGGACCGCACTACGCCCACTACGTCGGATCGCCCGAGCTCTTCTCCGGCGGGACGATCTTCCCCTCCGGGCACACCGCCAACGCCGTGGTCACCTGGGGCGTCCTGGCCTACCTCGCGGTCCGCTGGCGGCGCACCGGTGCCGTGATCGCCGCCGCCACCGCCTGCTCGATCGGGCTCACCACGATCTACCTCGGCACCCACTGGGTGACGGACGTACTGGCGGGCTGGGCCGCCGGGCTGCTGGTACTGCTCTCGCTGCCGCTGCTCGAACCCCTGGTCGCCGCCACCGAGCAGCGGATCGCCGAACGCCGCGCCGCCAAGCGGCGACAGGCTCCGGCGCGCGACGGGTCGGCCGACCGGGTGAGCGGCTGACCGGGAGACCGGCTGACCGGCCTCAGCCCTCCCAGCTGCGTGCCACCACTCCGTCCCGGACGGCGAGGTTCAACCGGCCCTCCCGGTAGTCCATGGTCATCGCCGTCCCGGGCGGCAGGATCCGCACCGAGGCCCAGCCGTGCTTCCGCGCGAGCTCCTCGGCCCGCTCCACCGGCAGCCCCGCGTACTGCTCCGCGTCGACCTCCGCCATCGCCCCTCCCCCGCTCCGTCCCGCCCAGTCCCGCCCAGTCCCACTCGGTCCCGAACCCACCCGGGCACCGAACCGCACGGAGGAGCCGGACCGCCCGGACCCGGACGCCCTGACGCCCGTACACCGGAACGCCCGTACGCTGGAATCGTAGAGCCCGAGGAGGTGGACGGCCATGGGCACCCGGACACCGAGGCGTTGGCGCAGCGGCACCGAGCCGGCCACCGCGCGCAGCGACCTCAAGCTGCGCTACCTGCTGGCGCTGACCTTCACCCCGCTGTTCGCGCTCGCCACCGTCGCCTTCGCGGTCTGGGCGGCCACCGCCCCCGACTACGGCGCCCCCAGCAGCGGCACCCTCACCGGCTTCGCGGTGGCCTGCGGCCTGCTCACCGTGTTCGCCGCGGTCGACCTGGCCGTGGTGGTCCGCCGGCGGCGGACCGAGCTCTGACCCCGGACGACCGGTACCGCGCGGCCGACCGCTATCGCACTGCGGCGAGGACGCCCGCAGGGTCACCGGCCTGCCCGGTCGCCGTCCCCGTCCTCTCCCGTCCCTCCCCCGCGCCTCATTTGCTGCCGACCGCCTGCTTCACCAGCGTCCGCCCGAAGTCCCACATCAGGCCGGAGCCGCGGTGGGCGTCGTCCATGACGTCGGTGAAGGCGTCCATGAAGCGGTCGACGTCACGCTCGGTGATGATCAGCGGCGGGATCAGCTTGATCACTTCCAGGTGGTCGCCGGAGACCTGGGTGAGGATCCGGTGCCGCTGCAGCAGCGGGACGACCACCATCTGGGCGAACAGCCCCTTGCGCGCCGCCTGCAGGGCCGTCCAGCCGGTGCGCAGCTTCAGTGACTTGGGCCGCCCGAACTCGATGCCGATCATCAGTCCGCGGCCCCGGACCTCGGCCAGCAGCTCGTACTTGTCGACCAGTGCGGTGAGCCGCTCCTTGAAGTGGTCGCCGACCCGGCGGGCGTTCTCGACCACGCGCTCGTCGCGCAGCACCGCCAGGGTGGCGAGGCCGGCGGCCATCGCCTGGGCGTTGGAGCCGAAGCTGGCCGAGTGGACGAGCACCCGGTCCATCGAGGAGTAGACCTTCTCGAAGATCCAGCTCTTGCCGAGGGTCGCCCCGATCGGCACGTAGCCGCCGGAGAGCGCCTTGGCCGCGCAGACCAGGTCGGGCAGCACGCCCTCCTCGTGCTGGTAGGCGAAGAACTCGCCGGTGCGGCCGATCCCGGTCTGCACCTCGTCGCAGATCAGCAGGGCCTTGTGGTCGTGCAGCAGTTCCTGCGCGGCGCGCAGCCAGCCGGTCGGGGCGGACTGCACCCCCTTGCCCTGGATCGGCTCGACGATCAGCGCCGCGACGTCGCCCCGCTTCAGCTCCTTGGCCAGCGCGCCGAGGTCGCCGAGCGGAACGGCCGTGTCGGGCAGCAGCGGGTCGAAGCCCTTGCGGAAGCCGGCCTCGCCGTTGACGGAGAGCGAGCCGACGGTGAGTCCGTGGAAGGCGTGGTCGGCGTAGAGCACCCGGCGGCGCCCGGTGGCGTAGCGGGCGAACTTCAGTGCCGTCTCGACGGCCTCCGTCCCGCTGTTGCCGAAGAACACCCGGTCGAGTCCGGGGGTGTGGGCGAGCAGTTGCTCGGCGAGCAGGCCGGGCAGCGGCGGGCAGTCGAAGCGGACCAGGTCGGGCAGGTCGAGGTCGATCACCTGCCGGATCGCCGAGCGGACCACCGGGTGGTGGCGGCCGAGCGCGAAGATCCCGAAGCCGGCCAGCATGTCGAGGTACTGGTGGCCCTCGGCGTCGTAGAAGTACGGGCCCTCGGCGCGCTCGTAGTACTTGTCGAAGCCGATGGTGTGCAGCATCCGGGGCAACTGCGGGTTGAGGTGTCGGCTGTGCAACTCGTAGCGTTCGGGGCCTCGTTCGGCGATCAGTGCGGCGAGGTCGAAGCCTGGTCGGGTGCTGTCGGGGTCAGCCGGCATGGCGCGGGTCCGCTCCTCGGGTCGGTAGCAGGTGCTTGGCGAAGGCTGCGGTCTGGGCGGCGACCCCGGTGCCGGTGAGTCCGGCCTCCTCCAGGATCTCGCCGCGGGACGCGTGGGCGAGGAACTCCTGCGGGATGCCGAGCACCCGCAGCGGGGTGTCGACCCCGGCGTCGCGCAGGGCCTGGCCGACGGCGGCGCCGACGCCGCCCGTGCGCCCGTTGTCCTCGACGGTGACGACCAGCCGGTGGTCGGCGGCCAGGGCGGGCAGGGCCGGGTCGACCGGTTTGACCCAGCGCGGGTCGACGACGGTGGCGGTGAAGCCCTCGGCGAGCAGCAGTTCGGCGGCGTCCAGGCAGGCGGGTGCGGTGGTGCCGACGGCGACCAGCAGGATCTCCGGCAGGGGGCCGGTGCGCAGCAGGACGTCGAGGCCGCCGATGCGTTCGAGGGCGGGGACGGCGGGGCCGATGTCGGCCTTGGGGAAGCGCAGGACGGTCGGCGCGTCCTCGACGGCGACGGCCTCGCGCAGTTGGGCGCGCAGCTGGTCGGCGTCGCGCGGGGCGGCGATCCGCAGGCCGGGGACGACCTGGAGGATGGAGAGGTCCCACATGCCGTTGTGCGAGGGGCCGTCGGCGCCGGTGACCCCGGCCCGGTCGAGGACGAAGGTGACGCCGAGCCGGTGCAGGGCGACGTCCATCAGGACCTGGTCGAAGGCCCGGTTGAGGAAGGTCGCGTAGACGGCGACGACGGGGTGGAGCCCGCCGGTGGCGAGGCCGGCGGCGCTGGTGACGGCGTGCTGCTCGGCGATGCCGACGTCGTAGATGCGGTCGGGGTGGGCCTTGGCGAACTTGGCGAGGCCGACCGGCTGGAGCATGGCGGCGGTGATGGCCACGAGGTCGTCGCGCTCGCTGCCGAGGGCGACCATCTCGTCGCCGAAGACGGAGGTCCAGGAGACGCCTCTGCTGGGCGAGATGGGCAGGCAGGTGTACGGGTCGATCGGTCCGACGGCGTGGAAGCGGTCGGCCTCGTCCTGCTCGGCGGGCCGGTAGCCGCGGCCCTTGACGGTGAGGCAGTGGACGATGACCGGGCCGCCGAAGTTGCGGGCCTGGCGCAGGGCCTGTTCGACGGCGCCGACGTCGTGTCCGTCGATCGGGCCGAGGTACTTGAGGCCGAGGTCCTCGAACATGCCCTGCGGGGCGAAGGCGTCCTTGAAGCCCTTCTTGGCCCCGTGCAGGGCGTCGAAGATCGGCTGGCCGACGACGGGGGTGCGCTGCAGGGTGCCCTTGCCCCAGGAGAGGAAGCGCTCGTAGCCCTGGGTGGTGCGCAGGGTGGCGAGGTGGTGGGCGAGGCCGCCGACGGTCCGGGCGTAGGAGCGCTCGTTGTCGTTGACGACGATGACCAGCGGCCGGTCGCGGGCCTCGGCGATGTTGTTGAGGGCTTCCCAGGCGAGGCCGCCGGTGAGGGCGCCGTCGCCGGTGACGGCGACGGTGCTGCGGTCGTGCTGGCCGAGCAGCCGGGCGGCCTTGGCGAGGCCGTCGGCGTAGGAGAGGGCGGTGGAGGCGTGCGAGTTCTCGACCAGGTCGTGTTCGGACTCGGCGCGCGAGGGGTAGCCGGAGATGCCGCCCCTGGCGCGCAGCCGGCTGAAGTCCTGGCGTCCGGTGAGCAGTTTGTGGACGTAGCTCTGGTGCCCGGTGTCCCAGACGATCCGGTCGTGCGGGGAGTCGAAGACCCGGTGGAGGGCGATGGTGAGTTCGACGACGCCGAGGTTGGGGCCGAGGTGTCCTCCCGTCCGGGTGACGGCGCCGATCAGGAACTCGCGGATCTCGGCGGCGAGCAGCGGCAGGTCGGCGGCCGGGAGCTTCCGCAGGTCGGCCGGGCTGTGGACGCTGGAGAGCAGTGACATGTGTGCACCTCACGACTCGAAGCACTGCGGTGGCCCCCCTCGGGCCCGGCACGGACGGGCGGTCCGTGCCGGGTGGGTGGGTCAGTGGCCGCGGCCGGCGCCGAGGGTCTCGGTGATGGCGCGCAGCGACTCCTTGAGCGAGCCCATGGTGGCAAGCACGGCGGTGGGTTCGTAGCCGCAGTGCGCCATGCAGTTGGCGCAGCGCGGGTCCCGCCCGCGGCCGTACTTGCTCCAGTCGGTCTTCTCGATCAGTTCGCGGTAGGTGGGGACGTAGCCGTCGGCCATCAGGTAGCAGGGGCGCTGCCAGCCGAAGAGGGAGTAGTTGGGGATGCCCCAGGGGGTGCACTCGAAGTCGGCCTTGCCCTCCAGGAAGTCCAGGAAGAGCGGGCTGTGGTTGAGTCGCCAGCGGCGGCGGTTGCCGCCGGCGAAGGACTTGCGGAAGAGCTGGCGGGTCTGGTCGACCCCGAGGAAGTGCTCCTGGTCGGGCGCCTTCTCGTAGGCGTAGGCCGGGGAGATCATCATCTCGTCGACCTTGAGCTCATCGTTGAGGTAGTCGAGCACCTCGATGACGGTGGCGGGGGTGTCGGTGTTGAAGAAGGTGCTGTTGGTGGTGACCCGGAAGCCGCGCCGCTTGGCCTCCTTGATCGCGGCGACCGCCTCGTCGAAGGTGCCCTCCTTGGCCACCGACTCGTCGTGCCGCTCGCGCATGCCGTCGATGTGGACGGCGAAGGTGAAGTAGGGCGAGGGGGTGAACTTGTCCATCTTCTTGCGGAGCAGCAGCGCGTTGGTGCAGAGGAAGACGTATTTGCGGCGCTCGACGAGCTGGCGCACGATCTCGTCGATCTGCGGGTGCATCAGCGGTTCGCCGCCGGCGATCGAGACCATCGGCGCGCCGGACTCCAGGACGGCGCCGACCGCCTGGGCGACGGGCATCCGCTGCTTGAGCACGCCGGCCGGGTGCTGGATCTTGCCGCAGCCCTCGCAGGCCAGGTTGCACGCGAAGAGCGGTTCGAGTTCGACGATGATGGGGAATTTCGTGCGCCGTTTGAGCTTCTGCTGCATGAGGTAGGTGCCGACCCGCACGGTCTGGCGCAACGGCATGGCCATGGCTAGCTCGCCTCCTGGGGGAGCGTCGAGGGTGTGGGGTGGATGGGTGCGGTGGCGGGGCCCGGGGGCCGGCAGGCTTCGCGGTGCCAGGCGACCAGGGCGGGGACGGTCGCGCGCAGGGCCTGCCAGGCCCGGACGCCGGCCGGCAGGGTGCCGGGGCGCAGCAGTTCGCGCTCGGGGGTGTCGACGACCACCCGCAGGACGGCGGTCGGCAGAGCGGGGCGCAGTTCCTGGCGGACGGCGAGGACGGCGGCGGCCTCCATGTCGACGGCGAGGGCGCCCTGGAGGTGCAGGGCGCGCCGCTCCAGGCCGCGGACGACGTGGTCGGCGGTGTGGTGGACGCCGGTGTGGGCGGTCAGGCCGCGGGCGCGCAGGGCCCGGGTGAGTGCGGGGCCCGAGTCGATCGGGTACAGGTGGCCCTCGGCGTCGCGCACCCCGTCGGCGGCGATGACGTCGCCGGGGGTGATGCCGGGGGCGACGGCGGCGCCGAAGCCGGCCACCACGACGGCGCCGTAGCCGCCGGGGGCGGAGGTGAGCAGTTGGCGGACGGCCCGGGCGGCCCGGCGGCGGCCGACCCCGGTGCGGACCAGGACGGGCGGGCCGCCGGCCGCGTCGCGCCAGTCGCCGCCGCGCAGTGCCCAGACCTCGGGGCCGAGGGCGCAGAGCACGAGAAGCGGGGCCGGCTTCACCGGGCTGCGCCGATCGCCCGGGTGCCGAGGGCGCCGCCGTCGCGTCCCGGGCTGCCGTGCAGGTAGCGGCCGAGCGCGGTGATCGGGAAGACCAGCCGGTAGAGGTGGTAGTTGATGGAGAAGTCCCAGGGGAATCCGGTGCCGGTGAACTGGGGTTCGTCCCAGGTGCCCTCGGGCAGCTGGGTGCGGACGAGCCAGTCGACGCCGCGTTCGACGGCGGGGTTGGCCCGGCCGTCGGGGCCCTCGCCGGCCGCGAGCAGGGCCATCAGCGCCCAGGCGGTCTGCGAGGCGGTGGAGTCGCCGCGGCCGGCCCAGCGCGCCGGGTCCTCGTAGGAGCGCATGTCCTCGCCCCAGCCGCCGTCCGGGTTCTGCCGGCTCTCCAGCCAGTGGACGGCGCGGCGGACGGACGGGTGCTCGGCGGGGATGCCGACGGCGACCAGGGCGGGCAGGACGGAGCCGGTGCCGTAGATGTAGTTGGTGCCCCAGCGGCCGAACCAGGAGCCGTCGGCCTCCTGGTTGCGCAGCAGCCACTCCACGCCGCGGCGGGTGGGCGGGTCGTCGGCGCGGCCGACCTCGGCGAGCATCTCGACGACGTGCGCGGTGACGTCGGCGGAGGGCGGGTCGACGACCTCGCCGAAGTCGCAGAACGGCAGCTTGTTGGGCAGGGTGCTGGTGTTGTCGACGTCGAAGGCGCCCCAGGCGCCGTTGCGGGACTGCATGCCGAGGCTCCAGCGGACCCCGCGGTCGACGGCGGCGGCCACCTTGTCGGGGCTGGGGTGGGCGACCCGGCGCAGGGCGAGGAGGACCTCGGCGGTGTCGTCGATGTCGGGGTAGGTGTCGTTCTCGAACTCGAAGGCCCAGCCGCCGGGGGCGAGGGCGGGCCGGCGGACGGCCCAGTCGCCGGGCCGGGTGATCTCCTCGTCGAGCATCCAGTCGACGGCGGCGACCAGCGCGGGGTGGTCGGCGGGCAGGCCGCCGTCGACCAGGGCGATGGTGGCCAGGCAGGTGTCCCAGACCGGGGACTGGCAGGCCTCCATCCAGCGCCGGCCGTCGTCGGTGTGGACGGTGAAGCGGTCGAAGGAGGAGAGTCCGGCCCGCATCACCGGGTGGTCGAGCTCGTAGCCCTCCAGGTGCAGGGCGATCAGCGAGTAGACGGCGGGGGGCTGGATGCCGCCCCAGCAGCCGTCGGCCTCCTGCCGCTCGACGATCCAGCGGCAGGCGTGGGCGACGGCGAGGCGGCGCAGCGGGCGCAGGGCGTGCCGGTGGTAGGCGTGCAGCACCCGGTCGAGGCGTTCGAAGAGGCCCTCCCAGCTGGTGGCGGGGGCGGCGGGGCGGGCCGGGCAGGGGTCGGCCGGGTCGGTGTGCAGCTCGGTGAGCGGGAAGGGGGCCTGGTGGACCGGGCGGTGGGCGGAGACCACGGTCAGCGGGACGATGGTCTGCCGGGCCCAGCAGCCGAAGGCGTAGATGTTCAGGGGCAGCCACTTGGGCAGGAAGATGATCTCGGGCGGCATCTCCGGGAGCCGGCTCCAGGGCCACCAGCCGAAGAGGGCGAGCCAGATCCGGGTGAAGACCCGGGAGGCCGCGATGCCGCCGGTGGCGCGCACGTACCGGGCGGCGGCGGCCATGTGGGGGGCGGCGGGGTCGTCGCCGGCGAGTTTCAGTGCGACGTACGCCTCGACCGTGGTGGAGAGTTCGGGCGGGCCGCCGTGGAAGGTGGACCAGGTGCCGTCCTCGCGCTGCTGGGAGCGGATCCACTCGGCGGTGGCCTTGGTCTGCTCCTCGTCGCGGATGCCGAGGAACTCGCGGAGGAGGAGGTCCTCGGCGTCCATGGTGACGTTGGTCTCCAGGTCGCCCTTCCACCAGCCCTCGGGGTCCTGCAGGGCGAGCAGGTGGGCGGTGGCGCTCGCCAGTGCCGCCTCGGCGGACAGTGGCGGCGGGGGCGGTGCGGCTCCGGCGTCCGTCGGGCTGCCGCCCACCGCGACCGGCTCGGATTCGTACTCAGGGTCGAGCCGGCCGTTCGCGGTTGTTGTCAACGTAACGTCACCTCTCTCGTACCACCACGAATTCGGCGAGTGCGACGAAGTGCTCGCGCACCGTGTCGGGCATGGGTACCTCGTCCAGTGCGGCGAGGGCGGTCCTGTGCTGGCGGCGGGCCTCCTCCTGGGTCCAGGCCCGGCCGCCGGCCTCCTCGATCAGGGCGGCGCGGGCGGCGAGTTCGGTCTCGCCCTCCTCGCCGCGCCTGTGCGGGTCGGCCAGCTGCTCGGCCAGGCGCCGGGAGGCGCTGCCGCCCTCGGCGAGGGCGGCGGCGACCGGCAGGGACTTCTTGCGCTGGCGCAGGTCGCCCCAGTGCGGCTTGCCGGTGACCTCGGTGGCGCCCCAGATGCCGAGCAGGTCGTCGACGGCCTGGAAGGCGAGGCCGAGGTGGTGGCCGTAGCGCTGGAGGGCGTCCGAGGTCCGCTCGTCGGCCCCGGCCAGCACCGCGCCGATCGCCGAGGCCGCGGCGAGCAGCGCGCCGGTCTTGCCGCCCTCCATCTCCAGGCATTCGTTCACGGTCACGGTGTCGCGCTGCTCGAAGGCGACGTCCATGGCCTGGCCGTCGATGAGCTTACGGGTGGCGGTGGTGATCAGCCGGACGGCGCGCGCGGCATCGGTGGCACTGGCTCCGCCGGTCACCCCGGCGTCGAGCAGCACCTCCGTACCGAGCGTCGCCAGCGCGTCGCCCACCAGGATCGCCTGGGCCGGACCGAAGACGGTCCAGGCGGTGGCCCGGTGCCGTCGGGTCTCGTCACCGTCCATCAGATCATCATGAAGGAGGGAGAAATTGTGCACCAGTTCAACGGACACCCCACCGGGTACCCCGACCTCCGGAGGAGCACCCGCCGCCTGGGCCGACAGCAGGGCCAGTGCGGGGCGCACGGCCTTGCCGCCGTCGCCCTTGACCGGGGTACCGTCGCGGTCGATCCAGCCGAAGTGGTACGCCGCGACGGTGTCCATCGGTGCGGCCAAACGGGCGACGGTGGCCTTGAGCGGCGGGGTGCAGAGCGTCCGGGCGCGGGCGAGCAGCTCCGGCACCGAGACCGGTTCGGCGTGCGCCGTGCCTGAGCCGGCCGTGCCGGTGCGAGACTCCACGTGCGTTCCCTCTCCCTGGTGGTGCCGGGCCGTCGCGGACGGCCGGGCGCTAGCGATGTCGGTGGGGCCCGGGGTGCGGCCGGGGGTGCGGTCCGCCGGGCGGACGGCTGCTCTGACGGGGTCGGCGGGGGCCGTCACCGGGGCCACCGCCCGTCGCCGCGGTCGGCCGGGAGCCGCAGGCCCCGCGCGGCCAGGGCGGCGTCGGCCGCCGCGTGGCCGCTGCGGACCGCGCCCTCCATGGTCGCGGGCCAGCCGGTGGCGGTCCACGCACCGGCCAGCAGCAGGCCGGGGACCTTCGTCCGGGGGCCGGGGCGCAGCGCCGCCGTGCCGGGGGCCGGGTCGAAGGTCGCGGTGCGCTCCCGGGTGACGAAGAAGTCCAGCACCTCGGCCTCGGCGGCGGCCGGCAGCAGCCGGGCCAGCTCCGGGAGGTAGCGGCGGCGCAGCTCGGAGACCGGCAGGTCGATCTCGTCCTGCACGGCGGACTGCGAGAGCGCCAGGTACTGGGCGCCCGGGTGGGCCGCGCCGAGGGCGGTGCCGGCCAGGCCGGAGTGCGCGGTGCGGTCGAAGACCCACTGCACCGGCGAGCCGAGCGCCGCGAAGAACGGCCGGCGCAGCACCGGCCGGTCGTAGACCACGTGCACGTTGAGGATCGGCGCGGTGCCGAGGCCGGCGAGCCGCTCCTGCCCGTCGAGGGCGTCGGGCGGCAGCAGGTCGGCGGCGGTGTCCTGGGCGCCGGCCAGGACGACGGTGTCGGCGGTGAGCAGGTCGCCGCCCTCCAGTCGGACGGCGTGCTGCGGGGCGGCCGGCTTGAGCCCGGCCACCCGGGCGCGCAGCAGGACCTGCACGCCGGCCCGTTCGAGTTCGGCGAGCGCCGCGTCGTGGTGGATCCGGCCGAGCGGGACGGCGGCGATGCCGATGTCGGACGCGCCCGGGTCGGAGAGCAGGCCGGTCTTGAACACCATCGCGGCCAGGGCGAGGGAGACCTGGTCCGCCCTGGCGTTCAGGGTGGCGACCCCGACGAGGTCCCAGAGGGCGGCGACGGTGCGCTCGTTCTGCCCGTGCCGGCGCAGCCACTCCCCGAAGGAGAGCTCGTCCAGCGCCGGGTCGGCGAGGTCGAGCCGCTGCAGGGCGAGTGCGCCGCGCACCACCCGGGCCCGGTCGGCCGGGCGCAGGTGCGGGTAGCCGGCGAGGCTGCCGGCCAGGTGGAGCGGGACGGGCAGGGCGGCCCGGCGCAGTCGGCCCAGGGTCCGCACGGGGGCGCCGGCCGGGCCGCGCACGCCGAGGACGGGCACGTCCAGGCGCTCCTGGAGGTGGACCGAGCGGCCGGCCCCGAGGCGCTCCAGCAGGCCCCGGTAGGCGGTGCAGCAGCGCAGGTAGACGTGCTGGCCGTTGTCGACGGTCAGCTCGCCGCGCTTGAAGGAGAACGCGAGCCCGCCGAGCCGGGGGCGGCCCTCGACCAGGGTGACCCGGTGGTCCGCCTCGGCGAGGCGCAGCGCCGCGGTGATGCCCGCCAGACCGCCGCCGACCACGACGGCGGCCGGGCGCGCGGCATCGGCTCGCCCGGTCATCGGTCCTCCCCCTCGGGTGCGGAGCGGCGCACGTGGTGTGCGGCGGTTTGTGCGGTGGTGGTCACCGTCGACCCGAATCCACCCATACGTGATTCCCTGCTGACACAGCGTGACAGAACTGGGGCGAGAATCAAGAACGCCCCCCGGCGAGCCCGGAAAGCGCGACGTACGCCTTCTCCCAACCCGGCAGCGAGACCCGGCCGCGCAGCACCGACTCGGGGTCGGCGGCGATCCGGCCGAGCAGCCGGTGGTAGATGCCCGCCATCGCGGCGGTGCAGGCGCGGCTGCGCCGGTCGAGCATCGGCAGCAGCCGCAGGCCCTCTTCGAAGGCGCCCTGGGCGCGGGCGGCCTCGAAGGCCACCAGGCCCGCGAAGTCGGCGCCGGCCGGCGGCCTGGCGAGGGCGAAGCCCTGCTGGCAGCCGAAGCGCTGGAGGTCCTCGGCGGGCAGGTAGGTGCGCCCGTTGAGGGCGTCCTCGCGCAGGTCGCGCAGGATGTTGGTGAGCTGGAGCGCCAGGCCCAGGGTGTCGGCGTAGCGGGCCCCGAGCTCCGGGTCCTCGCAGCCGTAGACGCCGAGGGAGAGCCGGCCGATCGCACCGGCCACGCACCGGCAGTAGACCTTCAGCTCCTCGTAGGTCTGGTACTCGGCGCCCTTGAGGTCCATCTCGACGCCGTCGATCAGCTCGTCGAAGCCGCCGAGCGGGATCGGGAAGCGCCGGGCGGCGTCCGCCAGGGCGACCTTGATCGGGTCGGTGTCGTCCTCGGAGACCCGGCCCGCCCGGATCTCGTCCAGCAGCTCGCGGGTGCGCAGCAGCGCCTCGGCCTTGCGGTCCTCCGGGAGGTCGCCGTCGCCGATGTCGTCGACCCGCCGCGCGAGGGCGTACAGGGCCGACATGGCGAGCCGCTTGGGCTCCGGCAGCAGGCGGATGCCGTAGCTGAAATTGCGGGCCTGCAGGCCGGTGACTGCCTCGCAGTACCGGTAGGCCGCCATGACCTGCGCCGACGCCAGTGGTGATGCCGCCACTCGGGCGTTCACCTTCCCTTCGCGAAGATGGCCGCCGCCTTCGCTGCGAGGCGGCGCTTGTCCGGCTTCGCCTGCTGGGCGAGCACGTCGTACCCGGCGGCCTCGATGGCCGACAGGGCCGCGTACCCGCCTGCGGTGAATCCCGCCAGGAGCAGTCGAAGCCTCCCCCGAACCGTACCTACCAGCGGCGCACCGCGGTCGAGCAGGGTGCGGGCCCGGTCGACCTCGAAGGCGATCAGCTCGCGGACGGCGGGGCCGGCCGAGGGGGCGGCGAGGTCCTGCTCGGTGACGCCGAAGCGGTCGAGGTCCTCGGCGGGGAGGTAGATCCGGCCGCGGGCGAGGTCCTCGGCGACGTCCTGGAGGTGCTCGACGACCTGGAGGCCGCTGCAGATCCGGTCGGAGAGCTCGGTCCGATCGGGGGTCGAGACCCCGGCGATGCCCAGCACCAGGCGGCCGACCGGGTCGGCGGAGAGCGTGCAGTAGCCGAGGAGGTCGTCGTACGTGGCGTAGCGGGCCACCGTCTGGTCGACCCGGTTGGCCTCGATCAGGCGGCGGAACGGCTCCGGGGTGAGCGCGTGGCGGTCGACCGGGCCGGTCAGGGCGCGCATCAGGGGGTGGCGGGGGGCCTCGGCGGTGCCGGGGTGCAGGACGTGCTCGAAGACCCGGTCGAGGTCGCGTTCCAGGGCGTCCAGCAGGGCCAGCCGGAAGGCGGTACCGGTTTCCGCGGCGCGTTCGGCCACCGGGGTGACGGGCGCCCCGTCGGGCACGCCGAGGAGGCGGGCGGTGGCCCCGGGGTCGGCGAGGTCGCCGTCGCCGGCGTCGTCGACCAGGCGGGCGAAGCCGTAGACGGCCATCAGGTCGCTCCGCCAGGCGGCGGGCAGGAAGGCGGGGGCGACCGGGAAGTTCTCCGCGTCCGCCTTCCCCAGCGTGACCCCGGCCGTCAGGTCCGACGGGTCTCTGCTGGGCTGGGCACTGGGCTGGGCCGAAGCCGACACTGCTGTCACTCCCCCGTTCTACACCGCTCTGTTCCGTCGACCCGACTCGGACACGCGTCCGAATCCGGCCGTCACCTCCCGGCACGCCGTCCCCCGGCCCCAGCCTGACACCACCGGCCGGGACGGTGAAGGGCGCCCCGCCCGGCGCGCGGGGCGCTCACCCGCACAGCGGCGGTCCACCCGGAGTACGCGCGGGGCGGCCGCCGGCGTTCGACACGCCGGGAGGGCCGGCCCCGGGACTCCTCCCGGCGCCGGCCCTCCCCCGCGGGCACGCCCGTGCGCTACGGCCGCTCGCCGCGCTCGTAGCGGCCGACGACCTCCTCGGTGGGGCCGTCCATGATCAGCTCGCCGGCCTCGATCCAGATGGTCCGCTCGCAGACCTCGCGGATCGAGTTGTTGTCGTGGCTGACCAGGAAGACCGTACCGGCGGCCTTGCGCAGTTCGTTGATCCGCTCCTTGCTGCGCTGCTGGAAGGCCTGGTCGCCGGTGGCCAGCGCCTCGTCGATCAGCAGCACGTCGTGGGTCTTGGCCGCCGCGATGGAGAAGCGGAGCCGGGCGCCCATGCCGGAGGAGTACGTGCGCATCGGCAGCGAGATGAAGTCGCCCTTCTCGTTGATGCCCGAGAAGTCGACGATCTGCTGGTAGCGCTCCCGCACCTGGGCCGGGGTCATACCCATCGCCAGGCAGCCGAGGACCACGTTGCGCTCACCGGTCAGCTCGTTCATCAGCGCCGCGTTCACGCCGAGCAGCGAGGGCTGGCCGTTGGTGTAGATGCCGCCCTTCTCGGTCGGCAGCAGGCCCGCGATGGCGGCCAGCATGGTCGACTTGCCGGAGCCGTTGGATCCGATCAGGCCGATCGCCTCGCCCTTGTACGCGGTGAAGCTGATGCCGCGCACGGCGTGCACCTCGCGGACGCCGGAGCCGCGCTTGCGGCTGATGATCCGGCTCATCGCCGAGGTGGCGCTGCCCTTGCCGGAGCCGGCGCCGTGCACCCGGTAGACGATGTGGACGTCGTCCACGACCACGGTGGGCTCGCGCGCGACATCCGCGTCGTGCAGCGAGAGGTCCTTGCTCAGGTCGGTGTCAGCCACGGCCGTACTCCTCCTCGGCCTTCCAGAAGAAGACGTACCCGATGACGAACATGCCGAGCGCCCAGCCGATGCCGTACAGCCACTGGTGCGGCGGGAAGGCCTGGTGCTGCGGACTGTGGGGGTTGTAGATGACCGGCGCGAAGGCGTGCCGGAGCAGGTCCATGTAGACCGACGCCGGGTTGAGCTCCATCACCTTCTGCCAGAACGGCGGCCAGCTGTTGATCTTGTCCTGGATGCTGAACATCACGCCGGACAGGAACATCCAGGCCCGCATCGCGAACGGGATCAGCTGGGAGATGTCACTGGTCTTGGCGCCGATGCGGGCCATGACCAGGGCGACACCGGTGTTGAACAGCGACTGCAGGACGAGCACCGGGGCGACCGCCAGCCAGGTCCGGCCCGGCTCGATGCCGCTGGCCAGGACGACGCCGATCAGCACCACCATCGAGATCAGCAGCTGCTGGAGCTGGATCATCGTGAAGGCGATCGGCAGCGAGGCACGCGGGAAGTGCAGCGCGCGGATCAGCCCGAGGTTGTCGGAGATCGCCCGGGTGCCGGACTGCACCGCGTTCTGGGTGAACTGGAAGACGAAGACGCCGATGCAGAGCCAGGCGACGTACGTCCCGGGCGGGAAGTTGTCCTTGCTCTTCAGGATCATGCCGAAGACCAGGTAGAACACCGCGCAGTTCAGCAGCGGCGTGACCACCTGCCACAGCTGGCCGAGCTTGGCGTCCGTGTACTGCGCCACCAGGCGGGCGGTGGCGAACGCCCAGATGAAGTGGCGGCGGGCCCAGAGCTGCTTGGTGTAGGCGAACAGGCCGGGCCTTCTGCCGCTGACCGCCAGGCCGTACTTGTCCGCAAGCTGCTTCGGGGTCAGGCCCGCGTCAGCCCCCCTCGGGGCTGAGAGGCTGACGGGTTCACTCACTGTCGACACATTCGTCCTTCACGGGGGATCGGCCGGTGGGCCGGTCGGCGGGGTCCGCCGCCCGCGCGCCGGGCGATCCGCTGGGATCACGGGGGGAGTCCGGCCGGTGGAGCACCACCGGCCGCTGCGATCGGGTAACCGTACGGATCCGGAGACCGCACGGTCGGCCGACTGTCTGATCAACCGACCGTCCGGTCAGATGATCGGAGGTCGGCCCAGCCTGGTCAGTCGCCACACGGTACGCCATCGCATGGGCCGACGCGGACCGCAGGGTTCGCGCCAGCCGGCCCGGAACCCGCCCCACCAGGCCTTCAGCGCCTCGGGGGAGGGGCGGCGGGCCAGGGTCAGCAGGAACCAGGTTCCCAGATAGAGAGGCACCAACAGGGCCGGAAGGTTCCGTCGCGCGAGCCACACCCTGTTCCGGGCCACGTTGTGGAAGTACGCGGCGTGCCGGGCCGGCGAGGTCGCCGGGTGGTACAGCACCACGTCCGCCCGGTAGTCGATCGACCAGCCCGCGTCCAGCGCGCGCCAGGCGAGGTCGGTCTCCTCGTGCGCGTAGAAGAACTCCGCCGGCAGCTGGCCGGCCTGCGCGAACACCGAGCAGCGGACGGCACTGGCCCCGCCGAGGAAGGTGGTCACCCGGGAGGAGCGCAGCGGGTCGCTGGCGCGCAGCCGCGGCACGTGGCGGCGCTGGGTCGTCCCGGTCTCCGGGTCGGCGATCCGGAAGCTGACGATCCCCAGCCCCGGGTCGGCGGTGAACGCCTCGCGCAGCAGCGCGGCGGCGTCGGTACCGGGCAGCAGGCCGTCGTCGTCCAGGAAGAGGACCGCGTCGACGTCCCGGCCGTCCGGGCCGAACAGCTCGATGCCGACGTTGCGCCCACCCGGGATGCCCAGGTTCTCCGGCAGCGCGACGGCCCGCACACCCTCGGGCAGCGGCGGCAGCGCGGCGCCGTTGCCGACCACCGCCAGCTCCACCGCCGGGCCCTCCTGGGCGCGGACGGAGTCGATCAGGGCGTTCAGCTCGGCCGGGCGGTTGCCCATGGTGATGATCACCGCACCGAGCCGGAAGGTGTCGGCGCCGGTGCCGTTCGCGGTCGTGCCGCCCGTCGTCGCGGTGCTCATCGCAGCCTGCTGGAGAGGACGATGCTCAGCAGGTGCAGCACGGTCTGCAGCATGGCGATCGCGGCCAGCACGACCACCGCGAGGCGGGTGAAGAACAGTCCGCCGTGGACGGCGTCCGCGACGCCGGCGGCCAGGATGAACAGCGAGGCCTCGACCGCGCCGACCAGCCGGTGGAACTTCAGGAACGAGGCCGCCCGGCGGGCCTTGGCCACCGAGGACGAGCGCGGCACCGAGGCGCTGTCCTCGACCGCGGTCAGGCCGCTCCGGGCGCGGGCCACGTCCACCAGGTCCGTCTCGGACTTGATCAGGATGGCGCCCAGCGCGGCGAGCGTGCCGAGGAACGCCCACTCCCACTGCGAGCCGCCGCCCTCGCGGTGCAGCAGGTCGGTGGCGCGCAGGCCCAGACCGGTGAGCAGCGCGGCCTCGGACATGTAGTGGCCGACCCGGTCGAGGTACACGCCGGTGAGCGAGGTCTGCCGCCGCCAGCGGGCCACCTCGCCGTCCACGCAGTCCAGCAGCAGGTACACCTGGATGAGCAGCGCGCCGAGGACCGCACCGGCCACGCCCGGGACGACCAGGGCGGCGCCGGCGAGGATGCCGGTGAACATCATCAGGTAGGTCAGCCCGTTGGGCGTGATCGCCGTCATGGTGGACAGCACGCGGGTGATCCGCAGCGAGATCTTCCGCATGTAGAGGCGGCCCGCCCAGTGCTCGGCACTGCGGCGCTGGAGCATGCCCTCCGGGTGGATGACCGCGCGCAGCTCCTCGATCGAGGGGCGGCGGGTGAGGTCCACCGGGGGCCGGGCGGGGCCCTTCGGCTCGGGGGAGGAGGCGCCCTGGGCGGCGGGGTCAGCTGTTGACGGCTTGGACATAGTCGGCGTACGCGTCCCTGATTGCTGATGGGGAGAGGTCGAGGTGCTCAAGAATGGTGAAGCGGCCCGGCCGGGTGTTCGGAGCGTAGTGCACCGCCTCGGTGAACTCCGCATCGCTGAAGCCGATCTGAGCGGCGGTCACCGGCAGTCCGTGGCGCGCCAGGCGCTCCACGATCAGACCGGTCAGCTCGCGCTCGCCCCGCAGGAAGCTGGCGAAGGCGGCCCCGAGGCCGACCTGCTCGCCGTGCTGGGCGGACCGCTTGGGATACAGCACGTCCAGGGCATGCGAGATCTCGTGGCAGGCACCGGAGGAGGGTCTGGTGCTGCCCGCGATGGTCATCGCGATGCCGGACAGTACCAGGGCTTCCGCCAGCGCCGTCAGCAGGTCCCGGTCCTGCAGGGTGCCCGGGTGGCGCAGCAGGTTCTCGGCCGCCGAGCGGGCCATCGCCACGGCCAGACCGTCCACCGGCTCGCCGGTCTCGCGGTGGGACAGCTCCCAGTCCGCGCAGGCCGAGATGTTGGAGACCACGTCGCCGATCCCGGCGGCCACGAAGCGCGGCGGGGCCTGCCCGATCACGTCGAGGTCCACCACGATGCCGATCGGCCCGGGCACCCCGTACGACCCCCGGCCGGCGTCGTTGTCGAGGGTCGAGACCGGCGAGCAGATGCCGTCGTGCGCGAGGTTGGTGGCGACCGCGACCAGCGGCAGGCCGACCCGCGCCGCGGCGTACTTGGCCGCGTCGATGATCTTGCCGCCGCCGAGGCCCACCACGCAGTCGTAGTGCCCGCCGCGCATCTCCTCGGCCAGCAGCACCGCGCTGTCCAGGCTGCCGCCGTCCACGTGGTACCAGTCGGCGCCCGGCAGGGCGGGCTCCAGGCGCTCGCGCAGCACCGCCCCGGAACCGTTGCTGACCGCCACCGCGATCCGTCCCGAGGCCGACAGCCGGCGGTCCGCCAGGATGCCCGCCAGCGCGTCCAGTGCCCCGGAGCGGATCTCCACGAAGAGCGGCGACGGCACCAGCCGGGTCAGTACTGGCACGCGATCTCCCGCGCCTTCGCCAGGTCGTCGTGGTTGTCGACCTCGACCCAGGACACCTCGCCGATCGGCTGGACGTCGATGCGCAGACCGCGGTCCACCATCTCCTGGTAGCCGTCCTCGTAGTACAGCTGCGGGTCGCGCTCGAAGGTCGTCTGCAGGGCGGAGGCGAGGTCGTCGGCGGCCGACGGGTTGATCACGGTGACGCCGATGTACTCGCCGGAGGCCTCGGCCGGCTCCATCAGCTTGGTGATCCGGCGCATCCCGAGCACCGGGTCGGCGACGACCTTCATCTCCTCGTCGGCGAGCTTCTTCACCGTGTCCAGCGCCAGCAGGATGCCCGGGGCGGCGCCGGCCGCGGTGCGGGCCCGGTCGGCCTCCAGCATCGTCGCCTGGACGGAGGCCGGGTGGACGGTGTCGCCGTTGGCCAGCAGCAGGCCCTCGGCGAAGAGCTCGCGGGCGCACCAGAGCGAGTAGGCGTTGTTCCACTCCTCCGCCCGGTCGTTCTCGACCAGGGTGAGCCGCACGCCGTAGCGGCGCTCCAGGGCCTCCTTGCGGTCGTACACCGCCTCCTTGCGGTAGCCGACCACGATCGCCGCCTCGCGCAGCCCGACCTCGGCGAAGTTGCCGAGCGTGAGGTCCAGCACGGTCCGCTCCCCGTCGACCGGCACCAGCGCCTTCGGCAGGGTGTCGGTGTACGGGCGCAGGCGGCGGCCTGCGCCGGCTGCCAGGACGAGGCCGATCATGCGGTGTCTCCTGATCCGTCGTGCTGCTCTGGTGCCGCGCCGCCCCCGGGGAGGTGCGGGCCGATCGGCGCCGCGGCGTGCCGGGGCGCGGCACCGCGCGCGGCGCACGGGGCGCCGGTGCCGCGGTGGATGCGGGCACCGTGTCGTATGTGATGGTAGGCGACCGCGGCGACCAGCCCGAACGCGGCCGGAAGCCGCTCCGGGGACCCAGCCTGCCAGGCCAGGTCGAACATATCCCGAACGGGTTCCGAACAGTCCTGCTAATCCAACGCCCGGAATCGGCCGGGAAGCGTCATGATCCGCCCCGTTGTGCGTCGGATCCGCCCCCGCCGCCACCCATACGGCAGACTGGGGCACCGACGCCAGCGGTGCCCCCGCTGCCCCGACGGTGCCCCCGTTCGCCCCCGAAAGAGGCCTCATGCCGCAGAGTCTGCCGACCGACCCGAGCCGTCCCGCCCCCGCCGACACCGGTCTGGACGCGGGCTTGGACACCGGCCTCGACACCGGCCTCGACGTGAAGACGGACGTGCCGGTCGGCCCCGCGGACGCCGTCGGCACCGCCCCGGCCGGCACCCCCGGCGGCCCCGAGATCCTGCTGGAGCTCGTGGACGACGAGGGCCGCACCATCGGCACCGCCGAGAAGCTCTGGGCCCACCAGCAGCCCGGCCGGCTGCACCGCGCCTTCTCGGTCTTCCTCTTCGACCGCCAGGGCCGCCTGCTGCTCCAGCGCCGCGCCCTCGGCAAGTACCACTCCCCCGGCGTGTGGTCGAACACCTGCTGCGGCCACCCCTACCCCGACGAGCAGCCGTTCGTCGCCGCCGCCCGCCGCACCGCCGAGGAGCTGGGCGTCGCCCCCGCCCTGCTCTGCGAGGCCGGCACCGTCCGCTACGACCTGCCCGACGAGGCCTCCGGCCTGATCGAGCGCGAGTGGAACCACCTGTTCGTCGGCCTGGTCACCGCCCCCGTGCAGGCCGACCCGGCAGAGGTCGACGACCACGCGTTCGTCACCGCCGCCGAACTGCGCGAGCTGCAGGAGGAGCGGCCCTTCTCGGTGTGGTTCAACACCGTCTTCGAGGCCGCGCTGCCGGGCATCCGGGAGATCGCCGGGCGGGACTGGTAGGGCGTCGGCCGCCCCGGGGTACCCCTTCCGTCTACCCGTCGGGGGCTACTCGTCGAGGGGGCCTCTCGTCCGAGCGGGTCCTACTCGTCGAGCGGGCGGGGGATCGGCAGCGAGGCCCAGACCACCTTGCCGCCGTCCTCCGTCCGCTCCACGTCGCACACCCCGTTCGCCTGCAGCGTCACGCTCTTCACCAGCAGCAGCCCGCGCCCGCCGGTCCGGCCGGTGTCGCTCTCCAGCGCCTTCGGCCGGTACGGGTCGCCGTCCTCCACCGACACCCGCACCCAGCCGCCCGCGATCGACAGCTCGGCGGCCACCGCGGGCGACTTGTCCGCGGCGTGCGTCACCGCGTTGCCGACCAGCTCCGAGGTGATCAGCAGCAGGTCGTCCACCAGCTCCTGGTAGCGCACCCCGGCCATCCCCTGCGCCAGCAGCCGGTCCCGCACCGCGTGCCGGGTCCGCGGCACCGCCGCCTCCTCCACCGGTACGGCGAACCGCCACACGCCCTCGACGGGCCCGTCCGAGCGGCTGCGCCCGGCGGCCGCCGCCACCGCGCCCCGCCGTCTGCCGACGTCCTCGGCCGCGCTGCTCATCTGCTCCACGTCCAGCCGCCCTTCGTCCGGGGACCGCGGGAGACGGACGCTCCGCCCGGGCCCGTCACCACGGGCTCCCCCGGCGGCCTCGGCGCTCCCTCGGTCCACCGAGGCTAGGAGAGCGGCTGCCGTCTCCGCGGCACCGTCGACAACTTGCCCGTGTCGGACCGCTCCCGTCCGACCCTGATCGCCCTCCACCCCGAACCCGACCGAAACGTTCACGCTTCGCTCCCCTGCGCGCCATTCCGCGCCCCGCACCGCACCCCCGCCGTGCTCCGTCTGCGCCCCCGACGCGCCCCCGCCACCCAGCCACCGAAAACGCAGGTGAGAAGCACTCCGGAACCCTGGTAGTGTTCTCTCTGTCGCCGCGGGGGACAGCAGGAAAACCCCGAGGCAACACACCCGGTCCGGGTGGCGGAATGGCAGACGCGCTAGCTTGAGGTGCTAGTGCCCTTTATCGGGCGTGGGGGTTCAAGTCCCCCCTCGGACACAGCTGAGGACCCCTGGTTCACCAGGGGTCCTCTTCCTTTTCCGGGCGACGCGCCGTCAGCGCCCCGGACGCACGAAGTGCCGACCGGATGCGCGGTCGGCACTTCTCCGGAGCCCGTGCGGGCCGCCGGTCAGCCGCGGCGGGCGCGGCGGATGGCGGAGGTGACGACCGGGGGGAGGAGGTCGCCGGCGACGCGCTTGGCGACGTTGGTGGGGCGGCGGCGTTCGGCGGCGCGGGCGCGGCGGGCGGCGAGGTCGAGGGCGGCATCCTCCTGGGCGCGGCGGGCCTCGGCGAGGGTGCGGTCGGCCTCCTCGCGGGCGGCGACGGCGGCGAGGCGGCCGTGGTGGCGGGAGACCCGGAAGGGCTCGATGCCGTCGGAGGTGCCGTTGATCCGCAGCACCTGCTGGTGGGCGAGGGACTCGGTGGAGAGGTGACAGCCGCGGGCGAGGCCGATCCGGTCGAGCAGGTCGCGCTGGGCGGGCTCCGGGTCGCCCCAGGTGCCGTAGAACTTGCACTCGCTGAGGACGATCGGCTTGAGGCCGTGGTTGAAGACGGCCTCCCAGGTGGCCGCGGCGACGCCGGGGGTGTGCGCGGAGCGGTAGTCGTCGAGGACGACGACGCCCTCGGACTTGAGCGCGACCCGGGCGACCTGGAGGTCGCCGACGACGTGCTCGTAGAGGTGTGAGGCGTCGATGTGGATGAAGCGGAAGGCGTTGGCGGGGACCCGGCCGCCGGCCAGGATCGAGGTGGGCGCCTGGATGATCTCGGGGAGCGCGTCCTGGAAGGAGAGGTAGTTGGCCTCGAAGGCGGAGCGGGTCAGGGTCTTGCGGTAGGACATGACCATCTCGGCGGCGTTCTCGTCGTCCGGGGCGTCGGAGTCGAAGAGGTCGCAGACGGTGAAGGTCTCGCCGGGCTGGAGGTGCTCGCCGATGACGATGGCGCTGCGGCCGAGGTAGGCGCCCATCTCCATCAGGTCGCCGGCCAGGCCGGCCTTCTCCTGGCGGTTGAGGAACCAGTCGAAGAGGTGGCGGTCGTGGTCCCAGAACCAGCCGGGTACGTCGTCGAGCACGGCGGGCTCGGCGGGCCGCGGCTGCTCCGCGGTCTCGGCGTTGGTCACGGCGTCGGTCACTGGGAAGCTCCTTAGGCGATGCGGACGACCTGTGGGAACGATCTTTGACACACGTTGACGAGGAGGGGACTCGTCGCCCTGCCGCACGGGACGCCCCGCAGCCTGGCGCGGCCCATGCCGCGGTGGAGCCGATCTGCCCTGTCGTCGTCGGCTGCGCTGCCTGGACCCACCGGCAACAGTAATCCCGCACGGCCGAGTTCGCTGCAATCTACCGCCCGGCGATCGCTTGTGAGGAGGTTTGCCGCAGAAGAGTTTCGTGGACCGGCCTTTCGCCTCCGAAATGGTGAACCGGGCTGTCGGGGCGTCCAGTTCGCCCATGTGGGAGCCGGTGTGCGGGGCTTGCGGCGGCGGAAGTTCGATCAACGGTCGGCCGTCGGCCCTTGTGCTCGGCGGCTCGCGGCACGTTGACTTGCGCCATTCGTCAAGCGGCTGAACAGATGAACGCAGGAGAGGATCACCCGGGGTGCAGCACACGGATCAGTACATCGACGGCGCGTGGCGGCCGTCGCTCGACGGCGGGTCGATCCCGGTGCTGAACCCGGCGACCGAGGAGGTCGTCGCGCAGGTCCCGGCCGGTGCCGGGGCGGACGTGGAGGCCGCCGTGGCGGCGGCCCGGCGGGCGGCCCGGGCCTGGGGCGCGAGCACCCGCGAGGAGCGGCTGGCGCCGCTGACCCGACTGCGCGACGGCCTGGCCGCGCACCAGGAGGAGATCGCCGCGACGGTGGTCGCCGAACTGGGTGCGCCGATCGGCTTCGCCACCGCCGTGCACGCGGCGCTGCCGCTCACCGTCACCAACGCCTACCTGGGGATCCTCGCCGAGTACGGCTTCGAGGAGCGGATCGGCAACTCGCTGGTGCTGGCCGAGCCGGCCGGGGTGGTCGCGGCGATCACCCCGTGGAACTACCCGCTGCACCAGATCACCGCGAAGGTCGTCCCGGCGCTCGCCGCGGGCTGTCCGGTGGTGCTGAAGCCGTCCGAGGACACCCCGCTGGTGGCGCGGCTGTTCGCCCGGCTGGTGGACGCGGCCGGCTTCCCCGCCGGGGTGTTCAACCTGGTGACCGGCACCGGTGCGCAGGCGGGGGCGGCACTGGCCGCCCATCCCGGGGTGGACCTGGTGTCGTTCACCGGGTCGACGGCGGTCGGGCGGGCGGTGGCGGAGGCCGCCGGGCGCGGGATCAAGCGGGTGGCCCTGGAGTTGGGCGGCAAGTCCGCCAACGTGGTGCTGCCGGGCGCCGACCTGGCCCGCGCGGTGAACGCCAACGTGGCCAACGTCTTCGCCAACTCCGGCCAGACCTGCAGCGCGTGGACCCGGCTGCTGGTGCACGAGGACCGGTACGAGGAGGCGCTGGCGCTGGCCGCCGCGGCCGCGGCCAAGTACGTGCCGGGCGACCCG
The DNA here is from genome assembly GCF_053610105.1 of Kitasatospora sp. NPDC054939. Lineage (NCBI taxonomy): Bacteria > Bacillati > Actinomycetota > Actinomycetes > Kitasatosporales > Streptomycetaceae > Kitasatospora > Kitasatospora sp. NPDC054939. Next base: position 43,771 of record NZ_JBSGXP010000002.1, read on the forward strand.
GCGGACCCGCGGACCCGGATCGGGCCGCTGGTGAACGCCCGGCAGCGGGAGCGGGTGCGCGGGTACGTCACCGGGGCGTTGGCCGAGGGCGCCCGGCTGGTGGCGGGCGGGGCGCAGGCGCCGGTGGAGACGCCGGTCGGCTTCTACGTGCGGCCGACCGTGCTGGCCGATGTCACGCCCGGCATGGCGGTGGCCCGGGAGGAGGTCTTCGGGCCGGTGCTGGCGGTGCTCGCCTACCGCGACGAGGACCACGCGGCCGAGATCGCCAACGGCACCGACTACGGTCTGGCGGCCGGGGTGTGGGCGGCGGACACCGACACCGCGGCCCGGTTCGCCCGACGGCTGGACGCCGGGCAGGTGGACCTCAACGGCGGGCGCTTCAACCCGCTTGCGCCGTTCGGCGGTTGGAAGCAGTCGGGCCTGGGGCGCGAGTTGGGGCGGGCGGGGCTGGAGGAGTTCCTGCAGTACAAGTCGCTGCAGTACTGACGGCGGGGCGCACCGGTCCGCCGTGCACGTCGCTGCCGTACCGACGGCGGGGCGCACCGGGCGGTGTCCGGTGCGCCCCGGCCTGGGGTCAGGACAGGTCGACGCCCGGGTAGAGCGGGAAGCCGGCCAGCAGGTCGGCGGCGCGCTTGGCGACGCTCTCGGCGAGCGCGGCGTCCAGGGCGTACTGGGCCTTGGAGGGCGCGCCGTTGGCGGCGGCCGCCGGGGAGGTGCCGCGCAGCACGGTGTCGATCAGGTCGGCGACCTCGTCCATCTCGGCGGCGCCCAGGCCGCGGGTGGTGAGGGCGGGGGTGCCGAGGCGGACGCCGGAGGTGTACCAGGCACCGTTGGGGTCCTGCGGGACGGCGTTGCGGTTGGTGACGATGCCGGAGTCCAGCAGTGCGGCCTCGGCCTGACGGCCGGTCAGGCCGTAGCCGGTGACGTCGGCGAGCACCAGGTGGTTGTCGGTGCCGCCGGTGACCAGGCGGGCGCCGCGGCGCAGCAGGCCCTCGGCGAGGGCGTTCGCGTTGTCGACGACCTGCCGGGCGTACTGCCGGAACTCGGGGCGGCGGGCCTCGGCGAAGGCGACGGCCTTGGCGGCCATCACGTGCGAGAGCGGGCCGCCGAGGACCAGCGGGCAGCCGCGGTCCACGTACTCGGCGAGTTCGGAGGTGCAGAGCACCATGCCGCCGCGCGGGCCGCGCAGCGACTTGTGGGTGGTGGTGGTGACGATGTGGGCGTGCGGCACGGGGTCGTGGTCGCCGGTGAGCACCTTGCCCGCGACCAGGCCGGCGAAGTGTGCCATGTCGACCATCAGGGTCGCGCCGACCTCGTCGGCGATCTCGCGCATGAGGCGGAAGTTCACCAGCCGCGGGTAGGCCGAGTAGCCCGCGACCAGGATGAGCGGGCGGAACTCGCGGGCGGTGGCGCGCAGGGCGTCGTAGTCGATCAGGCCGGTGGCCGGGTCGGTGCCGTAGCTGCGCTGCTCGAACATCTTGCCGGAGATGTTGGGGCGGAAGCCGTGGGTGAGGTGGCCGCCGGTGTCGAGGGACATGCCGAGCATCCGCTGGTTGCCGAGTTCGGCGCGCAGTTCGGCCCAGTCCTGCTCGCCGAGGTCGTTGACGTTGCGGACGCCGGCCCGCTGCAGGGCCGGGCTCTCGACGCGCTGCGAGAGGACGGCCCAGAAGGCGACCAGGTTGGCGTCGATGCCGGAGTGCGGCTGGACGTAGGCGTGTTCGGCGCCGAAGAGGGCACGGGCGTGCTCGGCGGCGAGCGACTCGACGGTGTCGACGTTGCGGCAGCCCGCGTAGAAGCGGCGGCCGGCGGTGCCCTCGGCGTACTTGTCGCTGAGCCAGTTGCCCATGGCGAGCAGGACGGCCGGGGAGGCGTAGTTCTCGCTGGCGATCAGCTTGAGGGACTCGCGCTGGTCGGCGATCTCGCGGCCGATGGCGTCGGCGATCCGGGGCTCGACGGCGCGTACGACGTCGAGGGCGCTGCGGAAGGCGGTGTTGGCCGCGGCGTCGGCGGCGGTGTGCGGGGCGGCGGGGGCGCCGGTCGCGGGTGCGGTGGGGTGCTCGGCCATGACGGTCTCCTGCGGAGGATCGGACGGCCCAGGCGCACGGCAACTGATACGTGATTCGGCACGGGGCCGCTTCCCGATGGTCGATTCCATCCCTGCGCGCCAGTCGCGGCCCATGCGGATCGTACCAATGCGGCGGGTCCTGTGGCGGAGATCTCACCATGCGGGACGGCGGCGGACATGACACGACTTTTGCGGCGTTATGCCCGTTCCTGTGCAACGGCAGTATTGCCGCACCGTGAAGCCGTCGGCGCAGCCGAAACAATTCCGCCGAGCACTCCTCCGAATGATTTGCGGAACTCCCGGCGCATCCGATCCAATGACGTCCGTCGGCCCTCCGGGAAACCCCCGGAATGGCCGTCCGGAAATGTACGTCGGCGCACCCGCACCACGGGGCGGCGGAGAATTCGGGGAGTACGGCTCGCATGGCAGTGGTCGAATCGGTCGAAGCGCCCGTCGGGGACTCCCCGGCCTCCCCGGCACCCGCCCCGCACGGCCCGCTGCGCACCGTGCTGCACCGGCTGCGCCGCGACCGGGTCGGCGCCGCCGCCCTCGCCGTGGTGGCCGCCTTCCTGCTGCTGGCCCTGGCCGCCCCGCCGATCTCCGCCCTGTACGGGAAGAACCCGGTGGAGCACTACGGGCAGAACACTCCCGGGCTGCTGAGCGACGGCGGGCTCCCGGTGCTGCCGAACGGCGGGATCTCGGGCGACTTCTGGTTCGGACTGGAGCCGGGCCTGGGCCGGGACGTGTTCACCCAACTGCTGTACGGCATCCGCACCTCGCTGCTGATCGCCTTCGCCGCGGCGGCCGTCACCACCGTGCTCGGGGTGCTGGCCGGGGTCGCGGTGGGCTACCTGGGCGGGCTCGCCGACCGGCTCTTCGGCTTCCTCTCGAACGTCCTGCTCGCCTTCCCGACCCTGCTCCTGCTGCTCGCGCTGAGCCCGGTGATCCAGTCCCGCCTGGTCGACCCGGGCACCGCCGAACCGGAGTGGATGCAGTTCCTGGTGCTGATCCTGGTGTTCTCGGCGTTCGGCTGGATTCCGCTCGCGCTTTCCCTGCGGGCTTCCGTGCGGTCGCTCCGGGAAAGGGATTTCGTGCAGTCCGCACGGGCCCAGGGGGCAGGCGGATTCCATATCGTCGTGCGCGAACTCCTGCCGAATGTCCGGGCGCAGCTGCTGGTGCACGCGACCATGGCGGTGCCGGCGTTCGTGGCCTCCGAGGCGGTGCTGTCCTTCCTCGGGGTGGGGATCACCGAGCCGGTGCCGGACTGGGGCCGGATGATCGCGCGCGGCTCCGAGGTCTTCCGGGCCGATCCGACGTACATGGCCTTCCCCGGCGTGGCCCTGCTGGTCTTCGTGCTCGCCTTCAACCTGCTCGGGGACGCGGTGCGCGACGCACTCGACCCCCGCGCCTCCCGCTGAGCGGTCCGCGCCCCGCACCACCGGACCCGCCGCCCCCGATCCGCACCCCCTCCGCACCGTTCCCACGGTTCCACCTTGATCGCCCCGGATGCCCGGGGCAGGGAGAGATTCGCCATGCGCTGGATCAAACCGTCCCTCGCCGTCGTCGCCACCGCGCTGCTGGCGACCTCCTGCTCGGCCGGCGCGGGCACCGGCGGCCCCGGTGGCACCGCCGCCCCGAAGGACACCTCGCCGCTGACCGCGGCGCTCGGCACCGAGAAGGACAGTGCCGGGCCCGCACCCGCCGTCCCCGGGGCCCGCCCGGGCGGCACGGTGAACGTGTACAACACCACCGACTTCCGCCACCTGGACCCGCAGAAGGTGTACGCCGGCGCCGCGTACAACACCTCGCTGCTCTGGGGCCGCCAGCTGACCCAGTACCAGGTGGTGGACGGGAAGGCGAAGCTGGTCGGCGACCTGGCCACCGACACCGGGCAGCCCTCGGACGGCGGCCGCACCTGGACATACCGGCTGAAGCAGGGCGTCGCCTGGGAGGACGGGCAGCCGATCACCTCCCAGCAGGTCAAGTACGGCATCCAGCGCAGCTTCGGCAAGGGCTACGAGGTCGGCCCGCCGTACTGGCCGCAGTGGCTGACCGGCGAGGCGAGCTACGAGGCGGCGCGCAAGAAGTACGGCGGCCCGCAGGACGGCGACCTCGCCGCGATCGAGACGCCGGACGACCGCACCCTCGTCCTCCGCTTCCCGCAGCCGCAGGCCGACGTGCCGTACATGGCGGCGCAGTCCTCGTCCTCGCCGGTGCGCAAGGACAAGGACACCGGCACCGACTACGACCGGCTGCCGTTCGCCAGCGGCCCGTACCGGATCGCCGAGCACGTCCAGAACACCCGCCTGGTGCTGGAGCGCAACCCGCACTGGAAGCCGGAGACCGACCCGATCCGCAGCCAGTACCCGGAGAGGTTCGTCTTCACCTTCGGCAAGGAGGCGCTCAACATCAACCAGGAGATCCTCTCCGGGCGGGACGGCGGCGCCGACGCCACCACCGTCGCCACCCAGCTCTCCCCCGAGCTGTACCAGACGGTCGACACCGACCCGAAGGCCAGGGACCTGGTGGTGACGGGCCGCCAGGGCGCCTTCGTCACCCAGCTGGTGATCAACAACGAGCGGGTGAAGGACGTCGAGGTCCGCCGGGCGCTGCACCTGGCGTACCCGCGCCAGCAGGCCCGCCAGGTGCTCGGCGGCAGCCGGGTCGGCGAACTGGCGAGCACGCTCAGCTCGCCGGCGCTGGTCGACTGGCAGAAGTACGACCTGTACCCGGCCAAGCCGGACGGCGACCCGGAGGCCGCCAAGCAGGCGCTCGCCAAGGCCGCGCAGCCGCCGGCGAGCCTCACCTACGCCTACGCCAACACGCCCAACGGGCAGCGGGTGGCGCAGGTGCTGGTGGACGGCTTCGCCAGGGCCGGGATCACGATCGTGCCCAAGCCGGTCGACCCCAAGGCGCTGCTGGACGAGGCGCACCGCCCCGACTCGCCGTACGACCTGTTCGAGGAGACCAGCTCGGTCGACTGGCCGACGCCCTCCACGCTGATCCCGTTCTCCTTCGACGGCCGGGCCAACAGCGACCTGAACTCGGCCCGCTACCGCAACGCCGCGGTCGACCGGGAGATCGACCGGATCAACGGGATCGGCGACCCGAAGGAGAAGGCCAAGGAGCTGTACGCGCTGGAGCGGACCGTGATGAAGGAGCTGCCGGTGCTGCCGTTCGCCTACCCGAACGTCAACCAGCTGCGCGGCAGCAACGTGGGCGGCACGTTCATCCACCCGATCTACGGCTCGGTCAGCCTGGCCTGGGTGTACCTGAAGTCCTGACCCCCGCCGGCCCGCCCGTCGGCCCGGCGCCCCGTCACCCGACGCCCGGCGCCCGGCGGGCGGGCCCGCCCGCCGCACGCACCCACGCCCACCGCACGCACCACCGACCCGCCCACCACGCCACCGTTTCGCACCGTTCGGACAAGGCCCATGCTCTCCTTCGCCCTGCGGCGGACCCTCCAGGCGTTCGCCGTCCTGCTCGCGGTCTCCGCCGCCGCGTTCGCCCTCTTCTACGCCGCCCCCGCCGACCCGGCCCGCGCCGCCTGCGGCCCGCGCTGCGACTCCGGCCAGGTCGCGGCGGTCCGCCAGAGCATGGGGCTGGACCAGCCGCTCCTCACCCAGTACACCGAGTACCTCGCCGGGATCGTGGCCGGCCGGGAGATCGCGGACGTCGACGGCTCGCCCATCGACTGCGCGGCACCCTGCCTCGGCTACTCCTACCGGCTGCACCAGCCGGTCACCGAGGCGCTGGTGGACCACCTGCCGGTCACCTTCTCGCTGACCGCGGGCGCCCTCGCGGTGCTGGTGGTGTTCGGCCTGGGCACCGGCTTCGTGACCGCGCTGCGGCACGGCACCCGCACCGACCGGCTGCTGTCCGGCTTCACCCTGGTCGGCGCCAGCGTCCAGATCTACTTCCTCGGGTACGTCGCCCAGTGGGGGCTGGTGTACACCACCGGGCTGCTGCCGCTGCCCTCCTACACCCCGCCGGCCGAGGACCCGGCCGCCTGGGCGGGCGGGATGCTGCTGCCCTGGATCGTCCTCGGGTTCGTCAACTCGGCGGTCTTCGCCCGGCTCTCGCGCTCACAGCTGCTGGAGACGATGGACGAGGAGTACGTCCGCACCGCGCGCGCCAAGGGCCTCGGCCGGCTGCGCACCCACCTCAGGTACACCTCGCGCGGGGCGGCCGGGCCGCTGGTGCAGCTGCTCGGACTGGAGGCGGGGGCGCTGCTCGGCGGCGCGGTGATCACCGAGACGGTGTTCGGGCTGAACGGCGTCGGCCGCTTCGCCACCGAGGCCGTCGCCGGGCAGGACCTGCCGGCCGTGGTCGGTGCGGTCCTGCTGGCGGCCTGCTTCGTGGTGCTGTTCGTGGCCCTGGCCGACCTCGCGGTCGCCCGGCTCGACCCGCGCATCCGCCCCAGCTGAACCCGCCGCCTCCCGGAGCCGAACGATGAGCCGAACCGTGAACCCCGCCGCCGCACCCGCCACTGCCGCCGCACCCGCTCTCCCTGCCGTCCCCGCCCCGCCCTCCGCAGGCGCCGGGGAGCCCGTCCTCGCCGTCCGGGACCTGTCCGTCACCTTCGCCGATCCGCGCGGCGGGCCGCCGGTGGCCGCGGTGCGCGGCCTCTCCTTCGACCTCGCCCGGGGCGAGGTGCTCGGATTGGTCGGCGAGTCCGGCTCCGGCAAGTCCGCCACCGGGCTGGCCGTGCTCGGCCTGCACGACCCCCGCTCCGCCACCGTCACCGGCTCGGTCCGGCTGGGCGCCCGCCCGGCCGACCCCGCCGGACGCACCCCCGGGAAGCCCGCCGAGGAGCTGGTCGGCGCCGCCGAACGGACCCTGCGCCGGGTGCGCGGCGGGCGGATCGCCCTGGTCTTCCAGGACGCCCTCACCTCGCTGAGCCCCTTCCACGGGGTGGGCGCCCAGCTCGCCGAGATGTACCGGCTGCACCACCCCGGCGCCGGGCGTGCCGAGGCCCGCGAGCGCGCCGCCGCGATGCTCGACCGGGTCGGCATCCCGGCCGCCCGGGCCCGCGAGTACCCGCACCGGTTCTCCGGCGGCCAGCGCCAGCGGGTGATGATCGCCATGGCGCTGATGAACGACCCGGACGTCCTGATCGCGGACGAGCCGACCACCGCGCTGGACGCCCGCGTGCAGCGGCAGGTGCTCGACCTGCTGGCCGACCTGCAGCGCGAGCACGGCACCGCCGTCCTGCTGGTCAGCCACGACCTCGGGGTGGTGGCCGGCACCACCGACCGGACCCTGGTGCTGCGCGGCGGCGAGGCGGTGGAGTCGGCGCCGACCCGCGAACTGCTCGCCGCGCCCCGGCACCCGTACACCCGGGCCCTGGTCGGCGCCGCGCTGACCCTCGCCACGGTGCCGGGCACCCCGCTGCCCGCGCTCGACGCGCCCGCGCCGCCGCCCCGGCCCGCCACCGCCACCGCCACCGCCACCGCCACCGCCACCGCCACCGGCAATGGAACCGGCAACGGCCGCGGCAACGGGAACGAACCCGGCACCGGCCGGTGGCTGATCGAGGTCGAGGACCTCGCGGTGCACTTCCCCGGCCGGCGCACCGCGCCCTGGCGCCCCGCCGAACCGCTGCGCGCCGTGGAGGGCGTGGGGCTGCGGATCGCCCCGGGCGAGACGCTCGGCCTGGTCGGCGAGTCCGGCTCCGGCAAGTCCACCACCGCCCGGGTGCTGGCGGGCCTCCAGGCACCCGCCGCCGGCCGGATCCGCTACGACGGGGTGGACGCCACCGCCCCCGACCGGGCACTGCGCCGCCGGCTCAGCCGCGAGATCCAGCTGGTCTTCCAGGACCCGTACGCCTCGCTCAACCCGCGTCGCACGGTCGCGCAGACCCTGGACACCCCGCTGCGTCTGCACACCGGCCTCTCCCCCGCCGAACGGCGTGAGCGCTCGGCCGAGTTGCTGGAGCAGGTCGGCCTGCGCGCCGACCACCTCGATCGCCACCCGCACGAGTTCTCCGGCGGGCAGCGCCAGCGGATCGGCATCGCCCGGGCGCTCGCCCCGTCGCCCCGGCTGATCATCGCCGACGAGCCGGTCTCCGCCCTCGACGTCTCGGTGCAGGCACAGGTGCTCAACCTGCTGATGGAGCTGCGCGACCGGCTCGGCGTCGCCTTCCTGTTCGTCTCGCACGACCTGGCGGTGGTGCGGCACTTCTGCGACCGGGTGGCGGTGCTGCACCGCGGGCGGCTGGTCGAGAGCACCGACCGCGACCGGCTGTTCTCCGCTCCGCACACGGACTACACCCGGGACCTGCTCGCCGCGGTGCACCGGCCCGGGGCGGCCGGGTAGGCGAGTGTGCCGAGTGGCCCGCGCGGCCGGTGGGACGCGGGGTAGCGTGGACACGTCAGTGCCGGGGCGGGTTCCGGGGGCTGCGGTGCGGGTACGGAATGCCGAGGGCCGTCACGGCCGCCGCCCGGCCGCAGGCTGCCGCGCCCGCCCGGGAGCGGTACCCGCCGAGCCGAGGACAGCACTATGACCACAGCCCACGTCAGCCCGCCGGCCCTGGTCCTGGGCCCGCACGTCGTCGCATCCGAGCGGATCCGGGACGACGTCCTCGCCCAGAACCCGGACTACCCGCCCCGCCAGGCCGCCACCGTGGCGAAGGCCCTGACCAACCTGCCCGGCACCCGGCGCTACTTCCAGCCGTACGAGGCCACCACCGCCCCCGACCGCACCGCGGCCGAGCGCAAGGCCACCGTGCTCGCCGACCTGCTGGCGGCCGGCGAGCGGGCCTGTGCCGGGGCGATGGCCAACGCCGGGGTGGACGCCGCCGACGTCGACTGCATCGTGGTCGCCAGCGCCACCGGCGACATGCTCCCCGGCCTGGACGTGCACCTCCAGCAGCGGCTGGGCCTGCGGCCCGGGATCAGCCGCCGCCCGATCACCCAACTCGCCTGCGCGGGCGGGGCGCAGGTGCTGATCATGGCCGAGGAGCACCTCGCCCGGCACCCCGGCGCTGTGGTGCTGGTGGTCGCCGCGGAGTCGCTGAGCTCGCTCCACCAGCGCACCCGGACCTCGGTCGAGGACCAGATCTACAAGGGCCTCTGGGGCGACCTGGTCGCCGCCGCGGTGGTCACCGCCGACCTGCGCGCCCCCGGCCTGCGGATCGACCACGTCCTGGAGTACACCCTGCCGGGCACCACCGACCGGTACCGCAAGTTCACCGACCACCGCGGCGACCACTTCGAGTCCACCCGCGCCTCGCTGCGCTCGGTCACCGACCTGGCGCCCACCCTGCTGGACTGGCTGGACGGGCACGGCGGCCGGGAGCTGGACTTCGGGGTCCTGCACCCCGGCGGGCCGGCGATCCTGGAGAAGCTGGGCGGGGTGCTCGGGGTGGACGGCGACTTCCTCGCGCACTCCCGGGCCGTCCTCGCCGAGGAGGGCAACCTCGGCGGCCCCACCGTCTTCTCGGTGCTGGCCCGCACCCACCGGACCCCGCCGCCGGCCGGGGCACGCGGGCTGGTGCTCGGGCTCGGCCCGGGCGTCGCGCTGGGCTCGCTGCTGGTCACCTGGGCCGAGCCGGGGAGCGCGGCGTGAGCGCCGCCGGCGGGCCGTTCCTGTACGTGGTGGTCTGCGCCTCGGGGGCCGCGCCGGGCGTCGGCACGCTGATCTCGGCCGCCCTGGAGGAGGGTTGGGAGGTCGGGGTGGTGGCCACCCCGCTCGCGCTCGGCTTCGTGGACGAGGCCGGACTCGCCGCGCTGACCGGCTACCCGGTGCGGTCGGCCTGGCGCCGCCCGGGCGACCCGCGGCCGCTGCCGCCCGCCGACGCGATCGCGGTCGCCCCGGCCACCTTCAACACCGTCAACAAGTGGGCCGCCGGTATCTCGGACACCCTCGCCCTGGGCATCCTCTGCGAGGCGTACGGGCAGGGCATCCCCACCGCCGTCCACCCCTGCCTCAGCGCCGCGCAGGCGGCCCACCCCGCGTACCGGGAGAGCCTGGCCCGGCTGCGCGCGATGGGCGTCCTGGTCGCGGACAGCACCCCGTTCGACTGGCCGCCGGTGCTGGACCTGCTGCGCCCGGTGCTGCACGCCCGACAGCGCTCCGAGGGCCGGTAGCCGGACGGCCCGGCGCTCCTGCGACTCCTGACGCTCCGACACGATCGCCCGGGGCGCCGGAGAACAGTTGCGAACCACTACGCTCTGAGTACTATCAATGGAGTGGTCCGAACGCCGGGCCGACCGACACCGAGGACGTGGATGCGCAAGCTCACCTATCTCATCGCCACCACCGTCGACGGCTTCATCGCCGCGCCCGACGGGGACTTCGAGTTCTTCATGCCCTACGTCAAGGGCGACTTCCTCACCCACCTGGTGACCGAGTACCCGGAGACCCTCCCCACCCCGGGCCGCGCCGCACTGGGCGCCGCGGACGCGCCGAACAAGCGCTTCGACACCGTCGTGATGGGCCGCGCCACCTACGACCCGGGACTGAAGGCCGGCCTGACCAGCCCGTACGCCCACCTGCGGCAGATCGTCCTCTCCCGCACGCTGACCGCCTCCCCGGACCCGGCCGTCGAGGTGACGGCGGAGGACCCGCTGACCCTGGTCCGCGCGCTGAAGCAGGAGGACGGGCTCGGCATCTGGCTCTGCGGCGGCGCCTCGCTGGCCCGCCAGCTGCTGCCGGAGATCGACGAACTGGTCGTCAAGATCTACCCGGTGGTGGCCGGTTCCGGCGTGCCGGCGTTCGGCGGCGCGGAGTTCGCCCCGCGCACCTTCGAACCGGTCGGGACGGAGTCCTTCGCCGAGGGCCCCGTGGTGGTCACCTACCGGAAGGCCGGGACGACGAGCTGATCACCAGACAGACGCCGGCCACCACGATCGAACCGCCGATGATCGTGGGGCCGGTGAGCGGCTCCGCCAGGATCAGCCACCCCAGCACCACCGCGACCACCGGGTTCACGTACGCGTAGGTGGAGACCAGGGTGAGCGGCGCCGAGCGCAGCAGCCAGGCGTACGCGCTGTAGCCGACCAGCGAACCGACCGCGATCAGGTAGCCGAGCGCCAGCCAGGACCGGCCGGAGACGTCGTCGAGCGCGAAGCCGTGCTGCTCGTTGCGGAGCAGGCCGACCAAAGTACTGCCGAGCCCGCCCGCCAGCATCTGGTAGGCGCTGCCGGCGAAGACGTTGCCCGGCATCGGGATCCGCTTGGCCGCGAACGAGCCGAGCGCCCACGTCACCGTCCCGGCGAGCACCGCCAGCACCCCGGCCAGGGCGATCGAGCCGCCGAACGCGGGCGCCGACAGGACCCCCAGCCCGACCAGGCCGAGCAGCACGCCGGCCAGCGCGACCGGCCGCGGCCGCTCCCCGCCGGCCACCGTCAGCATCACCATCCAGAGCGGCACCGCCGCCACCAGCAGCGCGGCCATCCCGGACGGGACGGACTCCTCGCCGAGCACCACCAGGCCGTTGCCGCCGGTGATCAGCAGCGCACCGACCAGCGCGGACGAGGCCAACTGCCGCCCGCTCACCCGCAGTTCGGCGAACCCTCCGCGCACCGCCACCACGGCCGCGAGCAGCGTCCCGGCGGCCAGGAAGCGGGCGCCGGAGGAGAGGAAGGCCGGCATCGTCTCCACCGCGACCCGGATCCCCAGGTACGTCGAGCCCCAGACCACGTACACCACCAGCAGCGCCGCCCAGACCGCGCCGCCCAGCCGGGGCACCCGGTCGGCCGGCGCTGCGGCGGTCTTGGCGGCGGGGCGGGCGGAGGCCGGCGCTGTCATGGGTGTCCCCCTTGGACGGTACTGTACGAAGCCACCGCTATGACAGCGCATCAGAGGCCACCCGCGCCAGTCCGTATCGCCAGGCGGTCGGATACCGTGGGCGCCCGCCCCCGCCGTGCCCCCGGAAGGTCCACCACCCGTGCCCGACGCCCTGCCCTTCTTCGTCTACGGCACGCTCCGCACCGGGGGCCGCAACCACGCCGTCCACCTGGCCGGCCGCTGCGCCGCCGTCCGCCCCGCCGTCCTGGAGGGCGCCGCCCTGCACGACGGCCCCGGATTCCCCTACGCCGTCCCGGACCCGGCGCACCGCATCGTCGGCGAACTGGTGACCGTCCGCCCCGGCGCCTACGCCCCCGCACTCGCCGCGCTCGACCGGCTGGAGGACTGCCGGGCGGACGGCACCGGCGAGTACGTGCGCGAGCGGCTGACCGTCACGGCCGACGACGGCGAGCACGTCGACGCCTGGGTCTACCTCGCCGGCCCCGCGGTCGCCGCCGCCCTGCGCAGCCAGCCCGCCCTGATCGCCTCGGGCGACTGGACCCGCCGCCGGGACTGACCCGCCCCGCGGGACCCGCACCCGGCGCCGCCCCGCCGTGCGGCCGTGCGGCCGTGCGCCGGACGAAACCTGCACCGGACGGACCTGCACCGCACGGCCCCGCGCCGGACGGACCTGCACCGCACGGACCTGCACCGGGCCGCCGGCATACCGCCAGGTAGGCTGCGGGCTTGCCCCGACCGCCTGCCGACTTGGATGCCCCCATGGACGCCGACCTCCCCCTCCCGATCGCCGTCGTCGGGATCGGGGCCGACGGCTGGTCCGGCCTCGCCGACCGCTCCCGGGCGGCCCTGCGCGCGGCCGAGGTCGTCGTCGGCGGCCCCCGGCAGCTCGACCTGCTGCCCGCCGCCGAGGTCCCCGCCGAACGCGTGCCCTGGCCCTCGCCGCTGCGCCCCGCCGTCCGCGACCTGCTCGCCCGCCACGAGGGCCGCCGGGTGGCCGTCCTCGCCAGCGGCGACCCGCTGTTCTTCGGCATCGGCCGCACCCTCGCCGAGACCGTCGGCGCCGACCGGCTGGACGTCCTGCCGCACCCCTCCTCCGTCTCCTACGCCTGCGCCCGGCTGGGCTGGCCGCTGGAGGCCACCGAGGTGGTCAGCCTGGTCGGCCGCCCCCTGGAAACGCTCGTCCTCGCCCTCCACCCCGGCCGCCGGCTGCTGGTGCTCAGCGCCGACGCCGACGGCCCGGCCGCGGTGGCCGGGCTGCTCACCGCGCACGGCTTCGGCGCCAGCCGGCTGCGGGTGCTCGAACAGCTCGGCGGGCCCCGCGAACGGGAGCTGGCCGGCCCCGCCGACGGCTGGCCGCACCCGGCCGGCGACCCGCTGAACATCGTCGCGGTCGAACTCGCCGGCACCACCCGCGGACAGCTCGTCCCCGGCCTGCCCGACGACGCGTACGAGAGCGACGGGCAGCTCACCAAGCGGCACGTGCGCGCCGCCACCCTCGCCACCCTCGCCCCCGCCCCCGGCGAACTGCTCTGGGACGTCGGCGGCGGCTCCGGCTCGATCGCCGTCGAATGGCTGCGCGCCCACCGCGACTGCCGCGCGGTGAGCATCGAACGCGACCCGGTGCGCGCCGAACGGATCACCCGCAACGCCGCCGCACTCGGCGTGCCCCGGCTGCAGGTGGTGACCGGCCCGGCGCCCGCCTCGCTGGCCGGACTGCCCGTCCCCGACGCCGTGTTCATCGGCGGCGGGCTCACCGCACCCGGCCTGCTGGACGCCTGCTGGGACGCCCTGCCGCCCGGCGGCCGACTGGTCGCCAACACCGTGACGCTGGAGTCGGAGGCGCTCCTCACCGCCTGGTACCGGCGCCACGGCGGCGAGCTGCTGCGGCTGGCCGTGGCGCACGCCGTCCCGGTGGGCGGCTTCACCGGCTGGCGCCAGGCCATGCCGGTCACCCAGTGGTCCGCCGTCAAGCCCGCCGGACCCGCCGCCGTCCCGGCCGGCGACCCGGCACCCGCCGACCCGCAGCCCGCCGAACCGCCCGCAGCCGACCGGCCGCACGCCTGACCCCCGGAGGAGCACCCCCGTGACCGTCCACTTCATCGGCGCCGGCCCCGGTGCCGCCGACCTGATCACCCTGCGCGGCCAGCGCATCCTCGCCCGCGCCGAGGTCTGCCTCTACGCCGGCAGCCTGGTGCCGCGCGAGCTGCTGGACGAGTGCCCGCCCGGCGCCCGGCTGGTCGACACCGCGCAGCTCACCCTGGACCAGATCGTCGCCGAACTGGTCGCCGCCCACGAGGCCGGCCAGGACGTCGCCCGGCTGCACTCCGGCGACCCGTCGGTGTTCAGCGCGGTCGCCGAGCAGATGCGACGCCTCGACGCGGCCGGCGTGCCGTACGAGGTCGTGCCGGGCGTGCCCGCCTTCGCCGCCGCGGCCGCCGCCCTCAAGCGGGAGCTGACCGTACCGACCGTCGGCCAGACGGTCATCCTGACCCGGATCTCCAAGCGGGCCACCCCGATGCCCGAGGGCGAGGACCTCGCCACCCTCGGCCGCAGCGGCGCCCTGCTGGTACTGCACCTCGCCGCCGGCTACGTCGACGACGTCGTCGAGCAGCTGCTGCCGCACTACGGCGCCGACTGCCCGGCCGCCGTGGTGGCCATGGCCAGCCGCCCGGACGAGCTGGTGCTGCGCGGCACGCTCGCCGACATCGCCGGGCAGGTGAAGGAGGCCGGCGTGGTGCGCACCGCGGTCATCATCGTCGGGCGCACGCTCGCCGCCGAGCAGTTCCGCGACAGCCACCTCTACTCCGCGGACCGCGAGCGCCCGCACGAGCCGTGCGGAGCCTGATGCCCGCCGAACCGCTGCCAGCGGGGTCGGCGCCCAGGTCGGCGGCGCCCCGGCGGGTGCTGGTCCTCGGCGGGACGACCGAGGCGCGGGCGCTGGCCGCCCTGCTCGCCGACGCCCCCGGACTGCGGGTGACCAGCTCCCTCGCCGGGCGGGTCGCCGAACCCCGGCTGCCCGCCGGCGAGGTGCGGATCGGCGGCTTCGGCGGGCCGGACGGGCTCGCCGACTGGCTGCGCGCCGAACGGATCGACGCCCTGGTCGACGCCACCCACCCGTTCGCCGGGGTGATGTCACAGAACGCCGCGCTCGCCGCCGCGACCACCGGCGTGCCGCTGCTCGCCCTGCGCCGGCCGGGCTGGCAGCCGGTGGACGGCGACACCTGGCACCCCGTCGACTCGCTCGCCGCGGCGGCCGACGCACTGCCCGGCCTCGGCCGGCGGATCTTCCTCACCACCGGGCGGCAGGGCCTCGGCGCCTTCGCCCACCTGGACGGGCTGCACTTCCTCGCCCGCTCGGTGGACCCGCCCGCCCCGCCGATGCCCGCCGCCACCGAAGTCCTGCTCGACCGGGGGCCGTTCACCCTGGACGGCGAGCGGGCGGTGCTCCGCGCGCACCGGATCGACGTCCTGGTCACCAAGGACAGCGGCGGCGCCGCCACCGCCCCCAAGCTCACCGCCGCCCGCGAACTCGGCCTCCCGGTCGTGATCGTCCGACGCCCCGACCCCCCCGCCGGCGTCCCCGTGGTCGGCACGGCGACGGAGGCGGCGCACTGGCTGGGGGTGGACGTCGCGCGCCTGCTGACCGGGCTCAGCGACTGAGCCCGGTCAGCAGGGCCTGCGGCGGTCGGATGCCCCCCGTCAGATGTCGCGGAAGGTCTCGATCCGGGCGCCGATCGAGTTGAGGCGCTCGGCGAGGTCCTCGTAACCGCGGTTGATGACGTAGACGTTGCGCAGCACCGAGGTGCCCTGGGCGGCGAGCATCGCCAACAGGATGACCACGGCGGGGCGCAGCGCGGGCGGGCACATCATCTCGGTGGCGCGCCAGCGGGTGGTGGGGCCCTGCACCAGGACGCGGTGCGGGTCCAGCAGCTTGACGTCCGCGCCGAGCCGGGTCAGCTCGGTGAGGTAGATGGCGCGGTTGTCGTACACCCAGTCGTGGATCATCGTGGTGCCGTGCGCCGAGGCGGCGATCACCGCGAAGAACGGCACGTTGTCGATGTTGATGCCGGGGAACGGCATCGGGTGGATGGTGTCGACCGGCGCGGTGAGCTTGGACGGGCGCACGGTGAGGTCGACCAGCCGGGTGCGGCCGTTGTGGGCCGGGTACTCGGGGCTGCGGTCGTAGTCGAGGCCCATGCCCTCCAGCACCGCGAGCTCGATCTCCAGGAACTCGATCGGCACCCTGCGGATCGTCAGCTCGGAGGAGGTGACCACGGCGGCGGCGAGCAGGCTCATCGCCTCGACCGGGTCCTCGGCCGGGGTGTAGTCGACGTCGCAGGTGATCTGCGGGACGCCGTGCACGGTGAGGGTGGTGGTGCCGATGCCCTCGATCCGCACGCCCAGCTTCTCCAGGAAGAAGCAGAGATCCTGGACCATGTAGTTCGGCGAGGCGTTGCGGATGACGCTGACGCCGTCGTGCCGGGCGGCGGCGAGCAGGGCGTTCTCGGTCACGGTGTCGCCGCGCTCGGTCAGCACGATCGGCCGGTCCAGCGGAGTGCCCGGCTGCACGGAGGCGTGGTACGCGCCGCCGGTGGTGGCGACTTCGAGCCCGAACCGGCGCAGCGCCGTCAGGTGCGGCTGGACGGTGCGGGTGCCGAGGTCGCAGCCGCCGGCGTACGGGATGGCGAAGGTGTCCGCGCGGTGCATCAGCGGGCCGAGGAACATCAGCACGCTGCGGGTGCGGCGGGCGGCCTCGACGTCCATCGCGGCGAGGTCGAGCTCGGCCGGCGGGGTGAGTTCGAGGTCGCGGCCGTCGTTGGTCCAGCGGCTCTTCACCCCGATGCTGTTGAGCACCTCCAGGATCCGGTAGACCTCTTCGATGCGGGCGACGCTGCGCAGCGTGGTGCGGCCGGTGGTGAGCAGCGAGGCGCAGAGGATGGCGACGCAGGCGTTCTTGCTGCTGCGCACGTCGATCGCGCCGGAGAGCCGGGTGCCGCCCGCGACGCGCAGGTGCATCGGGCCGGAGTAGCCGAGGGAGACGATCTCGCTGTCGAGGGCCTCGCCGATCCGGGCGATCATTTCGAGGCTGACGTTCTGCTTGCCCTGTTCGATCCGGTTGACCGCGCTCTGGCTGGTGCCGAGGGCCTCGCCGAGCTGGGCCTGGGACCAGCCGCGGTGCTGGCGCGCGGTACGGATGAGGGTGCCGATACGGGTGAGGTAGTCGCCTGTCACCCGCCAGACCATATCTCATGGTTGAGATAGCGACAGGGCCGAGGGCGGCCGAGACGATCCTTATGTCCGTTTCTCGCCCCGTATGCACGTCAGATCTTCACATCGGGGCAATGCTTCACATGGTGTCCGGCCCGACCGGTTCGGCCCGGCCGACGATGGTGCCGGCCCGGTCGATACAGATCACGTCCACCGCGACCGGCGAACCCACCAGGACGCCCAGCGCGGTGGCCCGTGCCGCCTCGGCGACCAGGTCGCCCAGCGGGACGCCGACCGCGCGGCAGAGCTGGATCGCCTCCAGCGCGGTGTTCGCTCCCGCGACCGCCGCGGCCAGCCCCTCGTCGGCGCCGCCGGCCCTGGCCAGCTCCGCGAGGTAGCCCTTGTCCACCTGGGAGCGGGCCGAGTGCAGGTCCAGGTGGCCGGCCGCCAGCTTGGAGAGCTTGGCGAAACCGCCCGCGATGGTCAGCCGCGGCACCGGGTGGCGCTTCAGGTACTTGAGCACGGCGCCCGCGAAGTCACCCATGTCCAGCAGGGCGTCCTCCGGCAGGCCGTGCACCGCGACCGCGACCTTCTCCGAGGTCGAGCCGGTGCAGCCCGCGACATGGGTGCGGCCGGCGGCCCGCGCCACGTCCACGCCGCGGCGGATGGAGTCGATCCAGGCGGAGCAGGAGTAGGGGACGACGATCCCGGTGGTGCCGAGGATCGACAGCCCGCCGAGGATGCCCAGGCGGGGGTTCCAGGTCGAGCGGGCGATCTCCTCGCCGTGGTCGACCGAGATCTCCACCACCACGTCGCCGCTGCCGCCGTGGGCCGCGGCGACCTCGGCGACGGCGTCCCGCATCATCTGCCGGGGCACCGGGTTGATCGCCGGCTCGCCCACCGGCAGCGGCAGGCCCGCCTTGGTGACCGTGCCCACGCCGGGGCCGGCCCGGAACACCACGCCGGTGCCGGGTTCGCCGGGCCGGACGGTCGACCGGATCAGGGCGCCGTGGGTGACGTCGGGGTCGTCGCCGGCGTCCTTCACCACCCCGGCCGTCGCCCGCCCACCGGCCGCCTCCTCGACGGCCAGCGCGAAGGCCGGCTGCTGGCCCTTGGGCAGGGTGATCACCACCGGGTCCGGGAAGGCCCCGGTCAGCAGCGCGGTGTACGCGGCCTTGGTCGCGGCCGTCGCGCAGGCCCCGGTCGTCCAGCCGTGCCGCAGCCCGCTGCTCTTCAGCTGCCCGGCCCGCCCACCGGCCGCCTCACCCATCACCGCACCACTTCCCTCGCACCGGCCCTGTCCGCCCCCCATCCTCCCCCGTCCGCACCCCGGGGACGGCCGGGGGCGCGCTGCAATTGTGTACACATGGTCCACTTCGTACACTCGACGTATGAGCGAGCAGTCCGTGGAGTCCGTATCGGTCCGTGAGGCGCGTGAGCACTTCGCGGACGTCATCGACCGCGCCGAGCGCGACGAGCCGACGGTGATCACCAGACGCGGGCGCGAGGTGGCCGCCGTCGTCCCGATAGAGCTGCTGCGCGAGTACCGGCAGTGGGAGGAGCGCGAGCTCATGCGCCTCGTCGAGGAGCGCCGCCACGAGCCGACCTACTCCCTGGAAGAGGTCATGGCCGAGACGCTGGCCAGGCCGGAGTGAAGTACACGACCCGGTTCACCGAGTCGGCCCGGGGCGAGTTGCGCAAGCTCTCCCGGTCGACGGCCGTGCTGGTCCTGCGCAAGCTCGCGGAGCTGGAGCAGGATCCGTACGGCTTCCACACCACCGCACTCGTCGGCCTTCCCGACCACCGCCGGCTGCGGGTCGGCGACTACCGGGTGGTCTACACCGTCGACGACGGCCGGCTGCTGGTGCTGGTGGTCCACCTCGGCCACCGCTCCAGCGTGTACCGGACCTGACGCCCGCCCCCGCCGGAGACCGTTCGACGGCCTCCGGCGGGGGCGGCGGGTCAGGCTTCGGGGTAGCGGCGCGGGGTCCAGACGACGTCGGGGTTCGGGCCGCGTTCGGCGTGCCGGGTCTGGGAGGAGCCGATGAGCAGGATGGTGCGCATGTCGACCTGGGCGGGGTCGAGGTCGGCCAGGCGCACGGTGCGGACGCGCTCGGTGGGCCCCCCGACGTCGCGGGCCATCACGACCGGGGTGTCCGGGGCGCGGTGCTCCAGCAGGAGGTCCTTGGCGCGGCCGACCTGGGTGGTGCGGGACTGCGAGCCGGGGTTGTAGAGCGCGAGGACGAGGTCGGCCGCGGCGGCGGCCCGCAGCCGCTGGGCGACGACGTCCCAGGGCTTGAGGCGGTCGGAGAGCGAGACGACCGCGTAGTCGTGGCCGAGCGGGGCGCCGGCCCGGGAGGCTGCGGCGTGCGCGGCGGTCATCCCGGGGACGATCCGGACCGGCACCTCGCGGTACGCCTCCTCGCAGGCGACCTCCAGGACGGCGGTGGCCATGGCGAAGACGCCGGGGTCGCCGGAGGAGACGACGGCGACGCGGTGGCCGCGCCGGGCGAGGTCGAGGGCGAACTCGGCGCGCTCGGACTCGACCTTGTTGTCGGAGCCGTGCCGCTGCTGGCCGGGCCGGACGGGCACCCGGTCGAGGTAGGTGGTGTAGCCGACGAGGTCGGTGGCGGCGGCGAGGGCGCCGCGGGCCTCGGGGGTGAGCCAGAGCGGTCCGGCGGGGCCGGTGCCGATGACGGTGACGCTGCCGGGGCCGTCGGTCGCGGGGGCCGGGGCGGGGGCCTCCAGCGGGGCGACCTTGCTGGGCAGGACGGCGACCGAGAAGTACGGCACGGTGTCGGCGTCGACCTCGGCGAGCGGCCGGGTGCGCTCGCCGTCCATGTAGGCCCGTTCGACGTACTGGGCGTCGGCCAGCCGGCCGGCCCGCTCCAGGGCGCGGCGGACGGTGGGGAAGGTGCGGCCGAGCTTCATGACGACGGCGGAGTCGGCGGCGGCGAGCCGCGCGGTGAGCTCCTCCTCGGGCAGGGTGCCCGGGATGATCGTCAGGGTCTCCTCGGCCTCGGTGAGCGGCTGTCCGAGCCGGGCGGCGGCGGCGCTGACGGAGGTGACGCCGGGGACGACCTCGGTCGGGTAGCGGTGCGCGAGCCGCTTGTGCATGTGCTGGTAGGAGCCGTAGAAGAGCGGGTCGCCCTCGGCGAGGACGACGACGTCGCGGCCGGCGTCGAGGTGGGCGGCGAGCCGGGCGCTCGCCTCCTCGTAGAAGTCGTCGAGGGCGCCGCGGTAGCCGCCGGGGTGGTCGGTGGTCTCGACGGTGATCGGGTAGACCAGCTTCTCCTCGATCTGGCTCCCGGTGAGGTACCGCTCGGCGATGGAGCGGGCGATGGAGCGGCCGTGCCGGGCGCTGTGGTAGGCCACCACGTCGGCCTTGCCGATGAGTTCGGCGGCGCGGACGGTGAGCAGGGACGGGTCGCCGGGGCCGAGCCCGACGCCGTACAGCCGGCCGGTGGGGTGCTGGGGCGCGCTCACTCTTCTTCACTCGCAATCGCGTTGACGGCGGCGGCGGCCATGGCGCTGCCGCCGCGCCGGCCGCGGATCACCAGGTGCTCCAGGCCGGCGGGGTGTTCGGCGAGGGCTTCCTTGGACTCCGCGGCGCCGATGAAGCCGACCGGGACGCCGATGACGGCGGCGGGGCGGGGGGCGCCCGCCTCGATCATTTCGAGCAGCCGGAACAGCGAGGTGGGCGCGTTGCCGACGGCGACGACGGCGCCCTCCAGCCGGGGCAGCCAGAGCTCCATGGCGGCGGCGCTGCGGGTGTTGCCCATCTTCCGGGCGAGTTCCGGGACGGCGGGGTCGGTGAGGGTGCAGATCACCTCGTTGTCGGCGGGCAGCCGCTTGCGGGTGACACCGCTGGCGACCATGTTGACGTCGCAGAGGACGGGCGCGCCGGCGTCGAGGGCGCGGCGCGCGGAGGCGACCACGCCGGGCGAGTACACCAGGTCCTCGACGAGGTCGGTCATGCCGCAGGCGTGGATCATCCGCACCGCGACCCGGGCGACGTCGGTCGGCAGGCCGGCCAGGTCGGACTCGGCCCGGATGGTGGCAAAGGACTGGCGGTAGATGGCCGCGCCGTCCTTCTCGTACTCGATCACTTCGTGGTCCTCCGGGCCTCGGCGACCGCCTCGGCCATCTGTTCGTCCGTCACGTCGACGGCGGTGCCGTCCACCGCCACCCGGTACCCCTGCCCGGTCGCCAGCACGTCCACCCACCGTCCGGCGGGGTGGCCGCAGCGCCGCTCGCAGCCGGACCAGTGCACCGGCAGGCCGCCGGTGACCGGGAGGTCGAGGGCCCGCGCCGCGTCCGTGCGGACGTCGGCGCGGGACTTGCCGCAGCCGGGCAGGCCGGTGCAGGCGGTGGCGCGGTCCCAGGGGGTGCCGGCGGCGGTGCGCAGGCCGGCCGCGGCGAGCGCGGGCAGCCGTGCGGGGTCGGCGCCGGGCAGCACGGCGCTGCGCCAGGGGGTGAGCCGCAGTTCGCCCGCGGCGGCGCCGGCGAGTTCCCGCCACTGGTCGGCGCGGGCCCGGCCGAAGCGCAGGCCGACGCAGAGTCCGCCGTCGAGTGCGCCGAGCGGGACGGGCGTGCCGGGGGCGGGGGGCAGCGGCCTGTCGCCTGGCGCCAGCAGGTCGGGGGCCTCGCGCAGGTGCCAGGCGCGGACGCCGGCGGCGCGCTGCGCGTCGAGGAAGCCGCGGGCGGCGTCGACGGCGGCGGCCACGGCCTCCGGGTGGGGGACGGCGCGGGCGGTGGCGGCCCGGCCGAGGCGCAGCAGGGCGGTGCCGTCCGGGCCTGCGATCAATGTCACATCGGCGTCGAGGGCGGCGACGTCGCCGCGGCCGTCGTCGAGGGCGAAGAGGAACTTGCCGGAGAGCGCGGCGGCCCAGGGGGCGGCGCAGAGGGCGGCGTCGAGGGCGCGCGCCCAGGCGCGGACGTCGGCGTGGCCGCCGGAGGGGGCGGGCGAGGCGACGATGTTGCGCACCCGCTCGTGGGTGTCGGAGGGGAGCAGTCCGGCGGCGCGCAGGTGCTCTCCGAGCTCCCGGCCGCAGTCGGCGGCGAGGCCGCGCAGTTGGACGTTGCCGCGCGAGGTCAGTTCCAGTCCGCCGTCGCCGAGTTCCTCGGCGGCGTCGGCCAGCGCGAGGGCCTGACGGACCGTCAGCAGGCCGCCGGGCAGGCGGACCCGGGCGAGGGCGCCGTCGTCGGCGGGGTGCAGACGCAGGGCCCCCGGGCAGGCGTCCGCGCGGCTGCGGTCGGGCAGGGCGGCGCCCGGCGCTGCGGCGTCGGGTGTCGGTGGCATGGCGGCGAGCATACCGATGATCCGATCGCTTGCCCCTGCTCGGCGGGCGGGGCCTGGATCACACCCTCGGCCGCTCTCCCCCAGGTCAGCCGTACCCCGTACGATGCTGCCGGGCGGTCCCGCGGGAGCGCCCGACGCCAGCGACGGCGCAGGGGAGGAAACCGGTGCGAACCCGGTGCGGTCCCGCCACTGTCATCACGGCCCGGTCGATCCGGTCGGCGCCGTGGGAGCCAGGAACTCCTGCCGTCCTCCACCGGCCCGGGGCGCGGACCCCGAGGAAGGCTTGAAGCCATGCGCTGCCGCATGCCCGTGCCCATGCCCGCCGACGAGGCCGGGAGGGCCTTCGCATGATTCTGCTGCTTTCGACGTCCGACACCGACCTGCTCAGTGCCCGCGCGTCCGAGGGGCCGGTCCGCTACCGCCTCGGCAACCCGGCCCGCCTGACGGCCGGGGAGCTGCCCGACCTGCTGGAGGGCACCGACCTGGTCGTGGTGCGCCTGCTCGGTGGCCGCCGCGCCTGGCAGGAGGGCCTGGACGCGCTGCTCGCCGGGCCCCGCCCGGTCGTGGTGCTGACGGGCGAGCAGGCCCCGGACGCCCAGTTGATGGAGCTGTCCACCGTCCCGGCCGGCATCGCCGCCGAGGCGCACGCCTACCTGGCGCACGGCGGTGCGGCCAACCTGGCCGAGCTGGGCGCCTTCCTGTCCGACACGGTGCTGCTGACCGGCCACGGCTTCGCGCCGCCGGCCTCGGCCCCGGCCTGGGGTCCGCTGGAGCGCGCGGAGCGCCCGGGCGACGGCCCGACCGTGGCGGTGCTCTACTACCGCGCCCACCACATGAGCGGCAACACCGCGTTCGTGGAGACCCTCTGCCGGGCGATCGAGGAGCAGGGCGCCCGGGCGCGGGCGTACTACTGCGCCTCGCTGCGCGGCGCCGAGCCGGAGCTGCTGGCCGCGCTGGGCGAGGCGGACGCGATCGTGACGACGGTGCTCGCCGCGGGCGGCACCCGTCCGGCCGACGCGCAGGCCGGCGGCGACGAGGAGGCCTGGGACGCGGGTGCGCTGGCCGCCCTGGACCGCCCGATCCTCCAGGCGCTCTGCCTGACCTGGTCGCGCGCCCAGTGGGAGGCGAGCGACGACGGCCTGTCGCCGCTGGACACCGCCACCCAGATCGCGGTGCCGGAGTTCGACGGCCGGCTGATCACCGTCCCGTTCTCCTTCAAGGAGCTGGACGAGGACGGTCTGACCGTCTACGCGGCGGACCCGGAGCGCGCCGCCCGGGTCGCCGGGGTGGCCGTGCGGCACGCCCGGCTGCGGCACGTCCCGGCCGCCGAGCGCCGGCTCGCCCTGGTGCTGTCCGCGTACCCGACCAAGCACGCCCGGGTCGGCAACGCGGTCGGCCTGGACACCCCGGCCAGTGCGGTGCGGCTGCTGGAGCGGCTGCGCGCCGAGGGCATGGACCTGGGCACCGGGCTGCCCGGCCTGGACGGCGGCGAGGACGACGGCCACGAGGGCGACGCGCTGATCCACGCGCTGATCGCGGCCGGCGGCTACGACCAGGACTGGCTGACCGAGGACCAGCTCGCCCGCAACCCGGTGCGCATCCCCGCCGCCGACTACCGCCGCTGGTACGCCCGGCTGCCGCAGGGCCTGCGCGAGCAGGTCGAGGAGCACTGGGGCCCGGCGCCCGGCGAGCTGTACGTGGACCGCTCGCAGAACCCGGACGGCGACATCGTGCTGGCCGCGATCCGCTCCGGCAACCTGCTGGTGCTGATCCAGCCGCCGCGCGGCTTCGGCGAGAACCCGGTGGCGATCTACCACGACCCGGACCTCCCGCCGTCCCACCACTACCTGGCCGCCTACCGCTGGATCGAGGCGGCGCAGGAGGACGGCGGCTTCGGGGCCCACGCCGTCATCCACCTCGGCAAGCACGGCAACCTGGAGTGGCTGCCGGGCAAGACCGCCGCGCTGTCCGCCGAGTGCGGTCCGGACGCCGTCCTCGGCGACCTGCCGCTGGTCTACCCGTTCCTGGTCAACGACCCGGGCGAGGGCACCCAGGCCAAGCGCCGCGCCCACGCCACCCTGGTCGACCACCTGGTGCCGCCGATGGCCCGCGCCGACTCGTACGGCGACATCGCGCGCCTGGAGCAGCTGCTCGACGAGCACTCCAACATCGCCGCGATGGACCCGGCCAAGCTGCCGGCGATCCGCGCCCAGATCTGGACGCTCATCCAGGCCGCCAAGCTGGACCACGACCTCGGCCTCGACGAGCGGCCCGAGGACGACGGCTTCGACGACTTCCTGCTGCACGTCGACGGCTGGCTGTGCGAGGTCAAGGACGCCCAGATCCGCGACGGCCTGCACGTCCTCGGCCAGGCGCCGGCGGGCACCGACCGGGTCAACATCGTGCTGGCGATCCTGCGGGCCCGCCAGATCTGGGGCGGGGTCAGCGCCCTGCCCGGCCTGCGCGAGGCGCTCGGCCTGGACGAGGCCGCGCTGACCCTGGGCGCCACCGACGCCGCCGAGGCGCAGGCCCGCGCCCTGGTGGAGGCGATGGAGGCGGCCGACTGGGCGCCCGACGCGGTGGCGGAGGTGGCCGCCGGCCTGCCCGACGCCGTCGCCGAGGTGCTGGCCTTCGCCGCGACCCAGGTGGTGCCGCGGCTGTCCGCGACCACCGACGAGCTGGACGCCGTACTGCACGCGCTGCAGGGCGGGTTCGTCCCGGCCGGGCCGTCCGGTTCGCCGCTGCGCGGGCTGGTCAACGTGCTGCCGACCGGCCGCAACTTCTACTCGGTCGACCCGAAGGCCGTCCCGAGCAAGCTCGCCTGGGAGACCGGCCAGGCGCTCGCCGCCTCGCTGGTCGAGCGGTACACGGCCGACAACGACGGCGCCTACCCGCCCTCGGTGGGCCTCTCGCTGTGGGGCACCAGCGCGATGCGCACGGCCGGCGACGACATCGCCGAGGCCTTCGCCCTGCTGGGCGTCCGGCCGGTCTGGGACGACGCCTCGCGCCGGGTCACCGGCCTGGAGGCGATCCCCGCGGCCGAGCTGGGCCGCCCGCGCATCGACGTCACGCTGCGGATCTCCGGCTTCTTCCGGGACGCCTTCCCGCACGTGGTCGCGCTGCTGGACGACGCGGTGCGCCTGGCCGCCGCCCAGGAGGAGCCGGCCGAGCAGAACTTCGTCCGCGCCCACGTCCAGGCCGACCTGGCCGTCCACGGCGACGAGCGCAAGGCCACCGTGCGCGTCTTCGGCTCCCGCCCGGGCACGTACGGGGCCGGCCTGCTCCAACTGATCGACAGCCGGGACTGGCGCACCGACGCCGACCTGGCCGAGGTGTACACGGTCTGGGGCGGCTACGCGTACGGCCGCGGGCTGGACGGGCGCCCGGCGCGCGAGGAGATGGAGACCGCCTACAAGCGGATCACCGTCGCCGCGAAGAACACCGACACCCGCGAGCACGACATCGCCGACTCGGACGACTACTTCCAGTACCACGGCGGCATGGTCGCCACCGTCCGCGCGCTCACCGGCAAGTCGCCGACCGCGTACATCGGCGACTCGACCCGCCCGGAGACCGTCCGGACCCGCACCCTGACCGAGGAGGCGGCCCGGGTCTTCCGCGCCCGGGTGGTCAACCCGCGCTGGATCGAGGCGATGCGCCGGCACGGCTACAAGGGCGCCTTCGAGATGGCGGCGACGGTCGACTACCTGTTCGGCTACGACGCCACCACCGGCGTGGTCGCGGACTGGATGTACGAGAAGCTGACCCAGGAGTACGTGCTCGACCCGGTCAACCGGGAGTTCCTGGCCGGTGCCAACCCGTGGGCGCTGCACGGCATCAGCGAGCGCCTGCTGGAGGCGGCCTCGCGCGGACTGTGGGAGAAGCCCGACCCGGAGCTGATCGAGCAGTTGCAGCAGGCGTTCCTGGAGACCGAGGGCGACCTGGAGGGCGACGAGGGCTGACCCCCGGCGGGCGGTGGGTGCGCGCCGGGGGGGGGTGCGCCCGACGGTACGCGCCGGGGGGTGCGCGCCGGGGGAGTCGATCTTCCCCGGCGCGCAGCCTGGCCCCGCCGCGCCCCGGAGCGGACAATCGGAAGGTGCCACTCCGACGCGCCCTCAGCCAGCCCGCCCGGTACGCCGCCCTCGGGGCCGGGGCCCTCCCGGTGCTCGCCTTCCCGGCCCCCGGCCTGTCCTGGCTCGCCTGGGCCGCCCTGGTCCCCGGACTGCTGCTGATGCAGCGCGCGCCGAGCGCCCGGGAGGCCGCCGTCCGCGGCTGGTGGTTCGGCTCCGGCTTCATCCTCGTCGCCATGTACTGGCTGGTGCCCTCGATCGGCCCCGGACTGCTGCCGCTCGCCCTGGTCTTCGGCGCCCTGCAGACCGGCCTCGGGTACGCCGTCTGGCGGCTGCTGCACCGCCCGCCGACCGCCCGCCGGGCCGCCGCCGCCCTGCTGGTCGTCCCCGCCGTCTGGGTGACCACCGAGTACGCCCGCTCCTGGCCGGCGCTCGGCGGCCCCTGGGCGCTGCTCGGCGCCACCCAGTGGCAGCACCCCGCGGTGCTGGCGCTCGCCTCGGTCGGCGGCGTCTGGCTGGTCAGCGCCGTCGTGGCCGCCGTCAACACCGCCGTCCTGATCGCCCTCACCACCGCCGAACACCGCCCGCGCGCCCTCGCCGCCGGCGCCGCCGTCCTGCTGCTGCTCAGCGGCCCGCTGCTGTTCGCGCTGCGCACCCAGCCCACCCCGGTCGGCCACCGCACCGTCGCGCTCGTCCAGGCCGGGGTGGTCGACGATCCGCAGGCCCGCTTCGACGCCGGCGCGGACGCCACCGCCGCCCTCGCCGGCCGGCCCGTCGACCTGATCGTCTGGGGCGAGAGCAGCACCACCACCGACCTGCAGCGCGACACCGCCGTCCTGGACCGGCTGCGCGCCCTCTCCGCCGCCACCGGCGCCCAGCTGCTCATCAACGAGGACGCCCGCACCGCCGACGGCCGGATCTCCAAGGACGCCGTGCTGATCGGCCCGGACGGCATCCTCGACCGTTACCGCAAGATCCGGCTCGTCCCGTTCGGCGAGTACATCCCGCTGCGCCCGGTGCTCGGCTGGCTCGCCGGCATCTCCCGCGCCGCGGGCGAGAACCGGCTGCCGGGAACCGAGTTCCACCCGCTGCCGGCCGAGGACCGCAGCGGCGACCCGCTGCCCGTCGGCACCCTGATCTGCTTCGAGTCGACCTTCCCCGACATGGCCCGCACCGCCGCCCGCGAGGGCGCCCGGATCCTCGTCTACCAGTCCTCGACCTCGACCTTCCAGGCCACCTGGGCCCCCGAGCAGCACGCCTCGCTGGCCGCCCTGCGCGCCGCCGAGACCGGCCGCCCCGCCGTGCAGGCCGCGCTCACCGGGGTCTCCGCCGCCTTCGACCCGCAGGGCCGCGAACTCGCCCGGCTCGGCACCGACCGGGCCGGCACCCTGGTCGTCCGGCTGCCGCTGACCGCCCCGGGCGCCGCCACCTGGTACGACCGCCT
This sequence comes from Kitasatospora sp. NPDC054939, assembly GCF_053610105.1. Classification (NCBI taxonomy): domain Bacteria; kingdom Bacillati; phylum Actinomycetota; class Actinomycetes; order Kitasatosporales; family Streptomycetaceae; genus Kitasatospora; species Kitasatospora sp. NPDC054939. The sequence goes on from NZ_JBSGXP010000002.1 coordinate 71,613, forward strand.
CGGTGACGTCGTGCCGTTCGCCGCACTGGCCGTCACCGCGGGCGCGGCCGCGGCCGACCTGCGGCGGCGCCGGCCGGCCGCGGTACGGGCGGCCGCGGTACGGGCGGCCGGCGCGTCCTCACAGGCGGCCGATCAGCCCTCGCGGCCCGCCAGGTAGATCCCGAACGCCGCGCCCTGCGGATCGCGCAGCACCGCGACCCGCGGCCCGCTCGGCACGTCCGTCGGCGGCATCAGCACGTCCGCGCCGAGGTTCCCGGCCCGGAACGCCGCCACGTCGACGTCCGCCACCGCGAAGTACGGCAGCCAGTGCGGCGGCACCTGCGGCGGGAAGCGGTCGTCCATCGCCAGCATGCCGCCGAAGTCCAGCCCCGCCAGCCCCCACTGGGTGTAGCCCTCGGACGGGTTCACCGTCCAGCCCAGGACCGCCGGGTAGAACGCCTTGGCGCCCTCCGGGTCACGGGTGAGCAGCTCCACCCAGCCGAGCGCGCCCGGCGCGTTGAACACCCCGGCCCCGGCCAGCGACCGGCCCTGCCAGAGCGCGAACACCGCACCGCTCGGATCCGCCGCGATCGCGAAGCGCCCCCACTCCAGCGCCTCCATCGGCTCCACCAGCAGCCGCCCGCCCGCCGCGGTCACCCGGGCCGCGCCCGCGTCGGCGTCGTCCACCGCGAAGGACACCGTCCACGCCGTCGGCTGCTCCGGCTCCATCAGCGGCGTGATCGCCGCCGCCAGGTCCTCGCCCAGCCGCATGAAGGTGTAGCCGCCGGCCTCGGCCCGCTCGTCGGGGTCGCGCCGCCAGGCGAACAGCTCGCCGTAGAACCGCCGGGCCCCCTCCGGGTCGGTGCTGCCCAGCTCCACCCAGCAGGGCCCGCCGGTCCTCAGGTCGTCGAACTTCATGGTGTGCCCCTTCAGGCGAGGTGGGGTGCGTCGTCCGCGGACGCGCCGGTGCCGGGGTGCGCGGGTGCCGGGGTGCGCGGGTGCTCGGCCTCAGGCGATGTCCAGGACGAGCTTGCCGCGGGTGTGGCCCGACTCGATCAGCGCCATCGCCTCCGCCGCGTGCTCCAGCGGGAAGCGGGCGGTGATGTGCGGGTCCAGTTCGCCCGCCGCGACCAGTCCAGCCAGTACGGCCAGGCTCTGCGAGGTCGTCGACCGGGTGATCTGCCGGCCCCCCAGCTCGGCCGCGGTCGGCGGGTCGACCGTGCTGACCAGCCGGGAACGGTCGGTGAGCACCTTCGCCGCGGCCCGCAGGTCGTGGCCGCCGACCAGGTCGAGCAGGCCGTCCACCCCGTCCGGCGCCGCCTTGCGGATCCGGTCCTCGACCCCGTCGCCGTACGGCACCTGCACCGCACCCAGCGACTCCACGAAGGCCCGGTTCGCATCGCTCGCCGTCCCGACCACCCGGATCCCGCGACTGCGGGCGATCTGCGCGGCCGCGCTGCCCACGCCGCCGGAGATCCCCAGGATCAGCAGGGTCTGCCCGGCGCCCAGGCCCACACCGCGCACCGCGTCGTCCGCCGTGCTCGCCGCCACCGGCAGCGCGGCGGCCTGCTCGAAGCCGATTCCCTCGGGCTTGAGCGCGCTGAGCCGGGCGACCAGCAGCGCCTGCTCGGCCCACGCGCCGTCGACGGTGATGCCGAACACCTCGTCACCCGGGGTGAAGCCGTCCACGCCCGGCCCGACCTGCTCGACGACCCCGGCCGCCTCGGAACCCAGCACGGCCGGCAGTTCCCGGCCCCGGCCCGCCAGCCCGCGGCGGACCTTCCAGTCGAAGGGGTTCACCCCGGCCGCCCGTACGGCGATCCGCAGCTGCCCCGGCCCCGGTTCCGGCGTCGGCCGGTCCAGGAACTCCTGGTTCTCCGGCCCGCCGTAGTCGACGAACCCGAACGCCCTGGACATCGTTGATCGCACTCCCTCGTCAGGGCCCTGGCCGGGCCGACCGCCCCCGGCCCAGCATGCGGCCCGCCCGCGCCGTCGGCCGTCCGCTGCTGCGCCGAACGGGGCGGACGGGATCGGTGCGGGGCGGGCGGGGCGGGCCTGCCGGGTGGGGGGTGCGGCTCGGGCACGCCGGCATGCTCTTTGCCGTTCCCGCAAAGCTGCTGGGCCGCGGTGGCAAACCGGCCCGAGGCTGGGCACACCAGCCGGCCGGGCACCCGCCCGGCGCACCGGCCCCGTACCCGGGAGGCAGACCGTGACCGTCCCAGCAGCAGCCGCCACCGCACCACCCGCTCCGGCGGGCGCCCCGCCCGACCGGCCCCCGCTGAGCGCCCGCCGGCGCTGGACGGTCCTCGCCGTCTGCTGCCTGAGCATGTTCCTGGTCGGCCTCGACACCACCATCGTCAACATCGGCCTGCCCGCAATCGGCGAGGGCCTCGGCGTCGGCACCCGCGGTCTCGAATGGACCGTCGACGCCTACACCCTGGTCCTCGCCGCCCTGCTCATCTCCGCCGGCGCGCTGGCCGACCGGTTCGGTCGGCGGCGGGTGTTCCGGCTCGGCCTGGTCGTCTTCGGTGCCGCCTCCGTGCTCTGCGCGCTCGCCCCGACGGTCGGCGCACTCATCGCCGCCCGGGCCCTCCAGGGCGTCGGCGCCTGCATGCTCAGCCCCGTCGCCCTGGCCATCGTGGTGAACGCGATGCCCGACCCGAAGGAGCGGGCCCGGGCGATCGGCGTCTGGGCGTCCGTGTTCGGCCTCAGCATGGCCGCCGGACCGCTCACCGGCGGCGCGCTCATCGGGGCGTTCGGCTGGCGGTGGGTGTTCTGGATCAACGTGCCGGTCGTCCTGGTCGCCCTCGCGCTCGCCGCCGTCTACGTCCCCGAGTCCCGCGCCCCGCGGGCCCGCCGCCTCGACCTCCCCGGCCAGGCCCTGCTGACCGTCGTCGTCGGCGCCTCCGTCGGCGCCCTGATCGAGGGCCCGCACCTCGGCTGGACCTCCCCCGCCGCCCTCGCCCTCTACACCGTCGCCGTCCTCGCGACCGCCGCGTTCGTCCGGGTCGAGGCCCGCCGCGACGAACCGCTGATGGACCTCGGGCTGTTCCGGCGCCCGGCCTTCGGCGGTGCGGCGCTCGGCGCGGTCGCCGTCTTCGTCGCCCTCAACGTCACGCTCCTGCTCAACACCCTGTACCTGCAGCAGAGTCGGGGCTGGACACCACTCGCCACCGGCCTCGCGACCCTGCCCATGGCGCTCGGCGCCACCGTGTTCGCCCCACTGTCCGGCATCCTGGTCGGCCGGACCGGCCCCCGCCTCCCGCTCACCCTGGCCGGCCTTCTCACCACCGCCGGCGGGCTCTGCCTCGTCGGCCTGCACCAGGACAGCAGCATCGCCCTGCTGCTGGTGGCGTACCTGCTCATCGGCATCGGGTTCGGCTTCGCCAACGCCCCGATCACCAACACCGCCGTCGGCGGCCTGCCGCAGTCCCGCGCCGGAGTCGCCGGCGCCATCACCTCCACCGCCCGCCAACTCGGCGCCGCCATCGGCATCGCCGTCGCCGGCGGCCTCGTCGCCGCCACCGGCCCGGCGGACCTCGCCGAGGCCTCGCGGCCGGGGTGGGTACTGGTCGCGGCCTGCGGACTGCTGCTGCTCGGCGTCGCCCGCACCGCGCAGCCGGCGGAGCGCGCGTAGCGGGGCGGGGGGCCGTAGGCGGGGGCGGGCGCGGGGCCGTCAGGTCCGGTGGAGGACCGTGACGGCCAGCGCCAGGAACAGGGCGGCACCGGTGAGGGTGCACGCCAGAACCGTACGGACGGGATGCGGCGAGCAGTGTCGCGGCAGGTGGCGGTGCCGCGCGGGCTCAGGCACCGGCGCGGCGGACGCGCTGCGCGGCCCGCAGCTGCTGCATCCCGGCCCGCAGGCGGGTCGCCGTGCCGGCCGGCGCCAACTCCTCCGGTCGGACGAACACCTCGACCCCGCCGCGCAGCGGCCGCAGCGGGACCAGACCGGCCTGCGGCTCGTCCATCACCTCCATGGTGCGGCCACGGTAGACGACGTGGTCCCCGGGAGCCGGAAACGGCGGCGGAGCAGTCATCAGCACCACGGCTCCAGCTCGTCGAAGTAGCGGGCGGCCTTCCCCGCGGTGCCGTCGGCCGCGTCGACGCCGTGCATCCGGAGCGTCGCCATGCCGTGCCCGACCTCGGTGACCACCAACGGGGTCGTGTAGCCGTCGGCCCGGAGATCACGGACCAGTTCGCCGACGATCGGCCGCCGTCTGGCGGCGGGCGGGAGGGCGGAGTCGGATTCGGGCAGCAAAGGATACCTCCGGGCATGCGGCGAGGGGGCGGGAACGGGGAACGAGTTGATCCCTCCGCACACCCAGTGTCACGCTGAGTACCCGCGGTCACCAAGGGTTTCCGCTGGACACCACACGGCTGTAAGGCAGCTCGGGAGCACAGCATGGCGGCACGCAAGCAGCAGCGGCAGGCTAACGACAACCCCTCCACCCCGGCCGAGATCTGGGGCGCGGAGCTGTTCCACTGGCGCTCGACCGTCCGCGGCATGCTGCAGAGCGATCTGGCCAAGTTGATGCACTGCGACCCCTCCTACATCAGCCAGTTGGAGACCGCGCGGCGCCGACCGAAGGAGCAGTTCGTCCGACAGCTCGACGAGCTGCTCGCAACGGGCGGTGTCCTGGAACGGCAGCTCGCATATCTGAAGCAGAACGTCTCGGACTACCATCCCAGTTGGTTCCGGCAGTACGTCGAGCTGGAGGGCAAGGCCGCCACCCTGCGCGAGTGGCATCCGTTCTACCTGTCCGGACTGCTCCAGACCGAGGAGTACGCCCGAGCCGTCTTCCGGACCTTCGGCGAGCCTCCGGACCGGGTCGACGAACTGACCGAGGCCCGGCTGAGTCGCCAGCGCCGGCTGTTCGATGCCAAACCGCTGCGGCTCAGCGTGGTGATGGACGAGGGAGTCCTCTGGCGCGTGATCGGCGACCACCACGTCATGACGGACCAGCTGCGCCACCTGCTGGAGCTCTCGCGGCGGCCGAACATCACCCTCCAGGTCGTGCCGCGCGACGCCGGTGTGATGGCACCCGGCAACCTGATGACGTTCCTCGACCTGCCGAAACACAACCGCTGGTTCTACACGGAGAGCCTGGATCGCGGATTCTGCACCGACGATCCGCTCGAACTCATGCAGCAGAACGATCACTATGATCGCATCCGGTCCCATGCCCTGACAGTGCGTGACTCCCGCTTCATGATTCAGCACATCCTGAAAGAGATGGTCAACATGAACCCGCAGCCCACGGACCCGGCGACCATCTCCTGGTTCAAGTCGACCCACTCGGGCGGCGGCAACGGCGGCTGCATCGAGGTCTCCACCGACCTCCTCTCGCTCGACCAGGTCCCCGTCCGCGACAGCAAGGACCCCGACGGGCCGAACCTCCTCTTCTCCACCGAGGCGTTCGCCGCCTTCCGGCAAGCGGTCGTCTCCGGCGAGTTCAGCCAGGGCGAGCAGTACCTCCACCCCTGATCAGGGGCCGTGACCGCGTTGTCAGAGGCACCTGGCAGAGTGGTTCCCATGCGCATCGACGCCTTCTGGACCCTCATCGAAACCTCCCGCCGACACGCCGCACTGCCCGACGACCGGCTCGACTGGCTGCGCCAGGAGCTGCGGGAGCAGCGGCCGGCCGACCTCGTCGCGTTCCACGGGTGGCTGGAGGAGACGACCGACCGCGCGTACTCCTGGGAGCTGTGGGCGGCCGCGGACCGGATCATGGGCGGCTACTGCTCGGACGACGGGTTCTGCTACTTCCGGCTCTGGCTGGTCGGCTGCGGCCGGGCGGCGTACGAGGCGGCGCTCGCCGACCCCGACTCGCTGGCCGAGCTGCCGGGGATCCGGCAGTTGGTCGGGCGTCCGATGTCGTCCTGGTGCGAGTCGGTGGAGTGGCCGGAGTGGGAGGAGCTCGACTACCTGGCCCAGGAGGTCCACGACGGCCTGACCGGCGCGGACGACGAGGGCGACGCCTTCTACGACGCGGTCGACGACTGGCACCCCGACGGTTCGCCGATGCCCGACGCCGACCCCACCGGTGAGCGGTGGGACGTCCGCGACCCGGCCGAGGCCGCCCGCCGCCTCCCCCGCCTGACCGCCCTCTTCCCGGCCGCCGCCACCCGCTGAGCCTGGAGGCCCCCTACCGGCGGCGCAGGGCCTGCGCCACGGTGAGGGCGGCCGGGGCGAGGGCGGTCGCGCCGTCCTCGATGTCCCACAGGGCGTTCTGCAGCAGGCGGCCGAGGGTCCAGCCGGCGGCCCGGTCGCGGTCCAGGCCGAGGACGTCGGTGAGCAGGTCGAAGCGGCGGCGCACCGTGCGCCCGGGGTCGCCCTTCGCCACCACCGCGTCCCAGCGGCTGTCGAGGGCCGGCCACAGGTCGAATCCGGGGTCGCCGGCGAGCGGTTCGGGGTCGATGGCGAGCCAGGGTTCGCGTTCGGCGGCGAGGACGTTGTCGTAGTGCAGGTCCCAGTGCAGCAGCCGGTCCCCGGGTTCGCCGGCCAGGTCCGCGACCGTCGCCGCCCAACCGTGGAGGAGCTGCCGCTCGGACGGGTCGGCGAGCGCGGCGACGGCCTCCGGCACCTGCTGCACCATGTCTGCCGCGACCTCACCGAGGCCGGGCAGGCCGGGCGGGGCGGGCACCGCGACCAGGCGGGCCTGGAGTTCGGCGAGGATGCGCATCGCCCGGTCGTCGTCCTCGACCGAGGCGAGCGTCCGGGCGCCGTCGGGCCGTTCCAGCCGTTCGAGGAGCATGGTGCTGCTCGCCTCGTCGTGGTCGAGCAGCCGGACGGCCCCGTTGCCGTTCCAGGTGCGCAGCCCGAGCAGCGCGGCTGCTGTCTCCGCCCGGGGCACCTGCAGCTTCAGGACAGCGCGCAGACCGTCCGCCGCCCGCCGGACCGGCAGCACCAGCGAGGCCTCCCCCGCCCCGGCCGCGCCGTCCCGCTCCAGGCCCCAGCGTTCCAGCAGGCCGGCCGCCAGCGCGGGCAGGTCGGCGAGCCAGGTCGCGCCCTCCTCCCCGAACGCCCGCACGTAGGACGCCGCCAGCGCGTCGGGGACCTCGACCGCCGGCGAACCACCCATGTCCCGTTCCTCCTAAGGACGTTGTCCTGCCCCACCCGCACCCCACCCGGGCGGTCCGTGCGATCCTACGAACCATGCCGACGCCGCACGAACGAATTCGCCGCAGCTACGACACCGTCGCCGAGGAGTACCACCGCCGGATCGGGGGCGAACTCGACCACAAGCCGCTGGACCGCGCCCTGCTCGCCGCCCTGCTGGAACAGTCCGCACCGGGCGCGCCGATCGCCGACCTCGGCTGCGGGCCGGGGCACGTGGCCGGGTGGCTGACCGCGCGCGGTGCCCGCGTGGTCGGGGTGGACCTCTCCCCCGGGATGGTCGAGGTGGCCCGCAAGGCGAACCCGGAGGCCGAGTTCCGGGTCGGCGACCTGCTGGAACTGCCCGCCGAGGACCGCGAGTTCGGCGCCGCGGTGGTCCTCTACTCGGTGATCCACCTGCGCCCCGCCGACCTCGGCCGGGCGTTCGCCGAACTGCGGCGCGTCCTGCGGCCCGGCGGGCGGGCCCTGGTGGCCTTCCACCTCGGCACGGAGGTCCGGCACCTCGACGAGTGGTGGGGGCACTCGGTGGACGTCGACTTCCAGTTCCTCGAAGCAGCGCATGTCGAACAGGAGTTGACGGCCGCCGGGTTCGCCCCGGAAGCACGCCTCGAACGCGCCGCCGGCCCCGAGGAGGCACCGACCCGCCGCGCCTACCTGCTGGTCCGCGCCGAACCCGCCACGGCCGCCGCTCCTCCAGCACCCTAGGCTCGATCCGTGAACGACCGACAGCACCACCTCCGCGACCTGCACATCCGGCCCGCCGGACCGGCCGACGCCCCGGCCGTCCTCGGCATGCTCGACGCCGCCGTCGCCTGGATGAACGAGCGCGGCAACACCCAGCAGTGGGGCACGATCCCGTACTCGCAGCGGCCCGACGGCCCGGCCCGCGTCGCGCGCTACCTCACCGAGAACCAGCCCCACCTCGCCGAACTCGACGGCATACCCGTCGGCGCCCTCGTCCTGGACACCGGCCCCAGCCCGCAGCTACCGATCGCCCCGGCCGGCGAACCCGAGCGGTACGTCCGGCTGCTGGTCTCGGACCGCCGCCACGCCGGGCTGGGCGTCGGCGCGGCCCTGCTCGCCCACGCCGCCGAGGAGACCCGGCGGGCCGGCGTCGCGCTCCTGCGGGTCGACTGCTGGGCGGGCGGCGGCGGCGAACTCGTCGCGTTCTACGAGCGCAACGGGTTCACCGCCACCGACCGCTTCCTGGACGGGGACTGGCCCGGTCAGGTGCTGACCCGCCGGATCGGCTGACCACCGCCTCCCGGCGGGGTCAGCCCGCCCGGATCAGCCCTGGCGCTCCACCGGGATCCACAACTGCACGTCGGCCTGCGAACCGTCCGCCGACAGTTGCATCCGCATGATCTCCGGACCGGGGCGGGCGGCGTACGGGTTCGACGGGAACCACTCGGTGTAGACGTCCCGCGACAGGTCACCCAGCGTCTGCGGGAACGGCCCGCTGCCGTCGAACACCGCCCAACTCCCCGCCGGAACGGCCAGCGTGTCGAAGCCGTCCGGCACCGCCGCATCCGAACGCGCCACCACCGCGTGGTAGTAGTCGAGGTCCGAGCCCTCCGTCCGGTTCTCGTCGATGTCGTCGACCACCGACACGATGCCCTCCGGCTCCCCGGCCGACAGCGCCCCGATCCGCTCCACCGTCTCCGCCGGAATGCTCTCGATGAACGCCGCGATCGACGGGTTCACCCCCGAACACACCAGCGGCACCCGCGCCTTGCGCCCCGCAACCAGGAACGCGTCCTTCTCCACAACCCGGTACTCCATGCTGCTTCTCCCTTCGACAACGAGCCGGAAGGACATCCGCGGCTGCGAGACCAGCACCGCCCCCGTCCGCCGGGCCTCACCCGGGCCGATGCCGTGCACCGCCCGGAACGCCCGCGCGAACGCCTCACCCGAGGTGTAGCCGTAGCGCACCGCCACCTCCAGCAGCGTCCGCTCCCCCGCCAGCACGTCCGCCCCCGCGACGGTCAACCGCCGCCGACGCACGTACTCCGACAGCGGCATCCCCGCGAGCACGGAGAACAGCCGGCGGAAGTGGTGCTCCGACGTGGCCGCGATCCGCGCCAGCTCCGCCACGTCGACCGGCCCGTCGAGCTGCCGTTCGATGTGCTCCATGGCCTGGTTGAGCCGATCCAGCATCCTGCGGATCCTCCCGTTCCTTCACTGCCACCACCGTAGGAAGAACCGCCCCCACCGCACCCGACATCTCCGTGCCCGCATCGGTCGGGTCCCGGCGGCCGCCCCGGGGGGACCAGGCCCGGACGGGCGGGCTACGCTGCGGCCATGCACGACCAGCACCGCCGCACCCGCGCGGTCGGTGTGCGTCCGCTCGTCGAGCTGGAGCCGACCGACCACCCGCTCGCCGTCGAGCAGCGCGAGGGCATCACCATGGCGCGGGTGCGGGAGTTCGCCGCCCAACTGCTGGGCGGCTGAGCGGCCGGCCGGCCAGCCCCGCGGGCTCAGGAACCGTCGGCGCGCACCGCGTAGACGTACCGCTTGCCCGCGTACTCGCTGCAGTTCCAGATCACCGACTCGCCGTACGCCCAGCCGGTGGTGGCCGAGCTGTGGAACGACAGGTCCTCGCAGCCGACCGCCAGCTTGGCGACCGTGGCGGTGGTGTCGGCGCCCGAGGTGAAGCTGCGGAGCGCGCCGTTGGCGCCGGCGTTGCTGGTGGCGAGGTAGTGCTTGCGCTGCTGCGACACCACCCCCTGGATCTTGCCCTGCTTGACGGTGACCGCCTCGGAGGCGGTCGTGGAGCCCAGCTTGCGGGTGGTGTAGTCGAGGTTCCAGCGGACCACCTTCGGCGTGGCGATCCTCGTGCCGTTGCCGTTCCAGCCGGTGCCCGTGTAGTCGACGGCCGGGGCGGCGAGGTCCACCGCGTACTCGCTGACGGTCAGGCTGTCGGGCGAGCTCGCGCGGTCCAGGCCGAGGCAGGAGTAGCGCAGCAGGGTGCCGGTGTTGTCGTAGGCACCGCTCTGCGGCAGGACGTAGCGGTAGTCGTAGGCGTAGTACTTGCCGTCGGCGTCGAGGCCGCAGACGTCCGGCTTGCCGCTCGCCACCTCGAAGACCGTGTCGAGGTCGAACACGCGCAGCCCCTTGGTGGTGTCCACCATGTACAGCAGGTTGCCGTACCAGAGGATGCCGCCCGCGTGCCGCTGCACGGGCGCGTAGCTGTACGCACCCGAGGCCGTCTTCACCGGCTCGACGAGCAGCACGTGGCGGTACCTGGGAGCGCCGGGCGTGGTGAAGTCGACGAAGGAGACCCGGACCCCCTTGTTGATCGGGAAGTTCGGCGTGCCGTTGCCGTCCGGGTCGGTGTCGAAGTACCAGGAGACGAGCACCACCCGCTTCCCGCCCCACACCCCGGACCCGAGCGCGTCCGCACTGGTGGTGACGCCCTGCGGCATCCACTCGGCGACGCCCTGGTCCCCCGGGTTCCAGCTGAACCCGTCCTGGAACGCCCCCACCCCGGCCGGGGCCGACGTCAGCCGCGACGCCTCCCGGTTGGCGTTGGCCAGCACATCGGCCACGGTCACCTTCGGCAGCCTCGCGGCGAGTCCGGCGGCCAGCGAGGCGTACGTGCCGTGGCCGTTCGACAGCCGCTCGGCGAGCGTGAACTGCCCGGCAGGAACCGTCGCCGCCTCCGCGACGGCGGGCGCGAGCGCAGAGCCGGCGAAGGCGGCGACGGGAGCGGCGGCGAGGCCCTTGACGAGCGTCCTGCGTGACATGGTCATGGGATCAGAACGTAGACGCAGCAACGGCATTGGGCAACTGCTGCATCAGGGCGCCCCGTCACCGTGCCGCGGCCTCGATCGCTGCGGCGATGCGCGGGGCGGCGAAGCGGGTGCCGCAGACGAAGCGCATCGGGGGGCCGAAGGTGTCGGCGGCGGTGAGGCCGGTGAAGTAGAGGCCGGGGACGGAGGATTCGAAGCCGCGGGAGAGGCGGGGGGCGCCGGTGGGGGCGCGGCGCAGGGCGTGGCGGACGCCTTCGGTGAGCAGGTCGAGGGCGGCGACGTCGATGCGGTAGCCGGTGGCGGCGAGGACGTGGTCGACCTCCAACGGGTCCCCGCCGACGGAGAGTTCGAGCCGGACCTCGCCGTTGGCGGTCTTGGCGGCGGTCACCGCGGTGCCGGTGCGGATGTCGAGGCGGCCCTCGACGCGCTCGCGCAGCCACCAGGCGCCGGCCGGGCCGAGGACGGTCCGGACCTTGCGGCGGCGGGCGTCGTCGGGCAGGTGCCGGAAGGCGCCGGCCAGGTGGCTGTAGGTGTACAGCGGCCAGCCGGGGCCGAGGTCGGAGGCGGGGGTGCGGAGCCGGGCGGCGAGCGGGCGGTCGCCGGGGCGGTCGATGTCGGGCGGGTCGCCGAAGAGCAGCCGGGGGGTGCGGGCGACGAGGGTGGGGGTGGCGCCGGCTTCGGCGAGCAGGGCGGCGCTCTCCAGGGCGGACTGGCCGGCGCCGACGACGGCCACCCGCTGCCCGGCGAAGGAGGTGAGGTCGTCGTGCTCGCAGGTGTGGGTGACGGCGCCGGTGGGGCGCAGCGCGTCGAAGGTCTCGGGCACGTACGCGAAGGCGCGTTGGCCGATCGCGACGACGACGGCGGAGGCGGCGATCTCCTCGCCGTCGTCGAGGGTGACCCGGGGGCCGCCGGCGCCGTGGCCGACGGTGCGGGCGCGGCGGGGCTCGGTGGCGGGGACGCGCTGGTCGCGGAACCAGTCGCCGTACCGCACGAACTCGGCGAGCGGGATGGCGTACCGGTCGCCGACCGGGGGAAGGCCGTGGGCTGCGCGGTAGGCGAGGTAGCCGTGGGTGGCCTCGGGGTCGGAGATGTTGGAGGCGCGCGGGGTGGACTTGAGGTACATGCCGCGCGGCATCCACCGGCGCCAGCCCTCCATGGTTGCGCCGAGGGTGAGGACCGGCAGGCGGCGGGCGGCGAGGTGGGCGGAGACGGCGAGTCCGTAGGGGCCGGCGCCGAGGACGACGACGGGGCGGGTGCTGGTCATGATGCACCTCCTGGGGTGGGTACGGGGGCGGGGCGGGGGTGGGTGCGGCGGAGGGCCCGGACGGCTGCCGAGGCGGTGCGCAGCAGTCGGCAGCCGAGGCCGAGAACGAGGTGGCGGACCACGCGGACGGTGAAGCGGGCGGCTTCGGCGAGCGCGGGCAGCGGGTCGTCGGGGGCGAGCCAGGCGCGCTCGGTGCGCCGGGCGGACCGGGGCAGGGGCGCGGTGCGGGGCAGGGGGCTGTCCATGGGGCGCCGGGCGAGGGCGGCGGTGGCGGTCGCGGTGACGGCGAGCAGGTCGAGTTGGCCGACGCCGTAGCCGCGGTCGAGTTGTGGGCCGTCCGGGACGGGGCGGCCGGTGAGGGAGAGGTGCAGGGCGCGGACGACGTCGATGCCGCCGGTGGTTTCGAAGAGGCGGAACTGGGCGCCGGTGCGGGGGTTGAAGTCGACCAGCTTGTACCGCCCGTCGCGCCGGTCGAACCGCCAGTCGAGGTCGGCGATACCGGCGTAGCCGATGCGCCGGCAGAGGCGGGTGGCGAGTTCGGCGAGTTCGGGGTTGGGCAGCGCCCGGGCCCGGGTGGTGACGCCGGCGCCGGGGGGCCAGGAGCGGAGTTTGCGGCCGGTGAAGACGGCGAGGGTGCGGCCGCCGGGGCCGCAGCAGAGGTGGGTGAACCAGTCCTCGGCGTGTTCGGCGGGAAGGTACTCCTGGGCGAGCACGTCGAGCGGGGCCGCCGTACCCGGGGTGCCGGGGCCGGCCGGCCCGAGGGCGGCGAGCAGCGCGGCCTCGTCGGGGACGACGGTGGTGTGGCCGACGACGGGGTGGCGCAGCCGGGCGAAGGGGCCGAGGTTCTTGAGGACCAGGGGGTAGCCGGTCCGGCGGGCGAAGGCGAGGAGTTCGTCGCGGTCGGCGGGGGCGCAGGAGGCGGGGGCGGGGGTGCCGGTGGCCTTGCAGAGGGCGTGCAGGCCGCCCTTGTCGGCGAGCCGGCGGGGCAGCGAGGGGTCGATCCGGGGCAGCAGCAGGTGGGGGGAGAGGACGTCGGCGTACTCGGCGAGCAGGACGGCGGACTCGTCGTCGGTGGTGATCGCGACGGCCCGGCGGCCGGTGGCGGCGTGCACGGCGGTGGCGGTGCCGCAGACGGCGGAGAGCAGGACGGCGGGCGGTTCGAGGCCGGTGGTGGGGCGGACGTGGGCGGCGGCGAGGTGGCGGGAGCAGGCGGTGGGGGTGAGGCGGTCCTCGACCATCGCGTGGACCGGGACGCCGAGCCGGCCGAGGGTGCGGACGGCTCCGAGTGCGCTGTGCGATTGCGGATAGCGACCGATCTTCACCAGCAGGGCGGGGACGGTCGGGTCGAGGTCGGGCCGGGTCATGGGGATCGCCTCCTTTCGCCGGGCGGTGGTGCGGTGGGTGGTGCGGTGGGTCGTGCGGTTCGGGTCGTGCGGTTCGGGTCGTGCGGTTCGGGGCCCGGGGTCACCGCTGCCAGACGGCGACCCAGTCGACCTTCAGTTGGGCCTCGCCGACCGCCGCGGGCGGCGACTGGAGGTAGCCGACGGCGAGGTTGATCACCAGTTCCATGGCGACCGAGGGGATCTTGGCGGGGTCGGTGACGGTGAACCAGGGCTGGCCGTCGACGTACCAGGTGACCCGGTCGGGCTGCCAGTCGACGGCGTACACGTGGTAGCCGGCGCCGAAGCCGCCCGGGCCGTAGTTCTGTCCGATGCTCCGGTCGGTGCCGTCGGCGGCGGGCCAGTGCAGGTTGCCGTGGACGTAGCGGTCGGTGTTGGGGAACTCCGCGATGTCGATCTCGGGCGGGGTGCCGCGGGTGGCCTCGGGGATCAGCCAGAAGGCCGGGAAGAAGCCGGTGGGCCGGTCGGGCAGTTCGATCGCGGCGGCGAACCAGCCGTAGGTGAAGGTGTGCCGGGGGGTGGCGTCCCAGTTGTCGCGCCCGGTGGTGACCATGCCGGCGGTCCAGGGGTAGGAGATGCCGTCGCTGCCGGGGGTGGTCCTGCGGTCGGCGGTGAGCACGAGTGCGCCGTCGCGGACGGCGACCTGGCCGGGCAGGTACCACTGGTCCTCGGCGTTGCCGGCGTTGGTGCAGCCGCGGCGGTTCCAGTCGTAGCAGGTGGCCCAGTCGGCGGTGTCGAGGTCGCCGGCGGTGAAGTCGTCGCGGAAGACCTCGCGCCAGGGGCCGGGGCCGGGCGGGTTGTCGGCCGGGACTGCGGCGGGGAGACCGGAGCCGCCGACCGGCCCGCCTGGGGCGGCGGGGCCGTGAGGTCCGGCGGCGGCTCCGGAGCATGCGGCGGTGAGGGCCAGCAGGGCCGCGGCGGCGAGGCCGACGGCGGTGCGGCGGGCCCGACCCGGCGTCCGGCGGGCGGTGGCCTCGCCGGGCTCCCCGGCTTCCACCTGCAGCTCGCGCTTCCCCTGCTCCCCGCGCTCCCCCTGCTCCACCTGTTCCCCGCGCTTCCCCTGCTCCCCCGGTCCCCCCGGCTCCCCCGCCCCCGCGGCGGGCGCCGTACGACGGGAGCCGGCCGTACGCTCCCGGCGCCGCAGGCGGGGAGGCCGGCCTGCGGGCAGGACGACGAGCAGGGTGGTGACCAGGGCGAGCGCACCCAGGGCACGCGGGACGGTGAGGGCCTGCGCCAGGTACAGGGCGGTGGCGGTGACGGTGGCGGCGGCGGCGCTCAGCGCGACCGCGAGGGCCGCGGTGGCGAGGACGTCCGAGCGGGCGCCGGAGCGGACCGGCACGGTACGGGCGCGGAGCACCATGGCCGCGCCGGGGGCGGTCAGCAGGAAGAGCAGCACCGCGGCGACCCGCAGCGGGTTCCCGGCAGGGAGGGCCGTGGCGGCCAGGGCGCACCAGCCGGAGAGGGCGAGGACGGCCCTGGGCGCCGGGTGCGGGTGCGGGACGGTCATCACCACCGGCTCCTCACCTGGAAGGGGCTCTGGTCCTCGATCTGGCCGCTGTGCTGGTAGACCACGGCGTCCGGTCCGCTGTAGACCAGCCGCAGGTCCTCCGAGGCGGTGGCGGCGGCCTTGACCTGGTCGACGGTGCCGGCCGGGAAGACGCCGGTGAGTTCGCACTCGGCGGCCTGGGCACGGGTGAGCACGAGGTACGAGGGGCCGAGGACCTTCGGGTCGTCCATGACCTCGGCGATCACGGTCGCGGGGTCGGTGAGCAGGGCGCGTTTGGTGTCCGGGTCGCTCTGGGTGAGGACGGCGCGTTCGATCTCGCCGTAGCGCCGCTCGCCGCCGGGCAGGTCGGGGGTGACGGACACGATCCGGGAACCGTACGGGGCGTGTTCGGTGACCTGGGTGAGGGCGGCGACCTCGTCGGGGGTGAAGCGGTTCATGTCCTCCTTGCTGTAGTAGCCGAGGACGAACCCGGTCAGCAGGGCGAGCACGGCGGCCCAGGAGAGCCACCAGCGCACCACCGGGCGCCGGGCGGGGAGCAGCACGGTGGCGATCAGCAGGGCGGCGGCGGGCAGGGCGAACAGGTAGGCCCGGAAGACCATTTCGCCGCCGTAGTTGTTGGCCATCAGCAGCGGTAGCGGGGCGACGAGCAGCAGCGGCAGCGGGGTGCGGCGCACCCAGCGGTGGCGCAGCACGGCGTACACCGCGAGCAGCAGGACGGCGCCGGTGAGGGCGCGGTCGGCCCAGGAGGCCATGACCTGCCCGGCGGCGGGTTCGGCGAGCCGCTGGAGGCCGGGGAGCGCGTTGTTGTCGGGCGAGGCGAGGGCGGCGATCAGGTCGTTGATGTTGCGCGAGATGTACGGGCGGGCGACGGTCGCGTTCCAGGCGAGGGTGAGGGCGACGGCCGAGGCGAGGACGGGCAGCACCACCCGGCGGTTGCGGCGGGGCAGCGCGAGCAGGGCGAGGAAGCTGATCAGCATCAGCGGGGTGAGCTGGTGGGAGCAGGCGATCGCCGCGATGAGGACGAGCAGCAGGGCGAACGGGCCGATCCGCCAGCCGCCGCGGGCGGAGAGGTCGGTGCCCCAGGTGAGCGCGCGGGCGCCGCTGTCCGCGGTGTCCGGCGCCGGGCCCGGGCCGGGCCGGTCGGCGTCGGGTCGGCCGGACTCCGGTGCGCCGGACTTCGGCCTGCGGGACTTCGGTCTGCGGGACTTCGGCCGTGCGCCGGCCTCCGGCCCGCCGGACGGGGCGCGGTCGCGGCGGGCGGCGGCCAGCTGGCGCAGGACCAGGGCGAGCACGGTGAGGAAGAGCAGGTAGGCGAAGGCCTGCGGGGAGAAGTAGTCCTGGCCGATCCAGGCGGTGGCGTAGTAGAGGAACACGCCGCCCCAGATCAGTCGGCGCTCGGCGGTGACCGCCCGGTAGATCAGCAGCAGCGGGCCGAGCAGCAGCACGTTGGCGATCACCGGGTACCAGGTGGCCCAGGTCTGGGCGGAGGTGAGCCCGGTGGCGCGCACCAGCAGGGCGTTGAGCTGGAAGAAGCCGGGCCACTGGTTGTAGACGTCGAGTTCGCCGGCGTTGGGGACGGGGCCGTCGTGGCGCAGCATCGCGTCGACGATGATCACGTGCTTCCAGGCCCAGGCGTAGCGCAGCTCGGGGTAGAGCAGGGTGGGGGTGGCGTGCAGCATCGCGATGAGGCCGAGCACGTGGGCGGCGGGCCACAGGCGGGGGCTGCGCGGGTCGCGCAGGGTGGCCAGGAAGCCGGCGGCGAGCAGGGCGAGTCCGGCCCAGAAGGTGGCCGGCAGCACCTGGACGAGGCCGAGGTCGCCCATGGCGTCGAGGTCGACGCGGGGCAGTGAGACGGCCCAGAGCACCAGGGCGGCGGGCAGGGCGAGGCGGGCGAACAGGGTGCCGGGGGCCGGTCGGCCGAAGCGCCGGAACCGGACGCCGGGGCGGGGGTCGGGCGGTGCGGTGGGGTCGGGGTCCGTACGGGTCGGGTCCGTGCGGGAGGGGTCGGGTCGGGTGGTGTCCGTGCGGGTCGGGTCCGTACGGGCGGGGGCGAGTCGGGTCGCCGTCCGCGGTCTGCGGATCGCCTGGTCAGCCATTGGAGGGCCTTCCGACGGGGCTGCCGACGGCGACGCGCAGTCGGCGGTAGGTGCGCCAGACCCTGGTGTAGGCACTTTCCGGGATCGGGCCGGTGCGGGGGCCGCGGCCCCGCGTCCAGTCGTCGAAGACGCGGCGCGGGGTGTCGGCCCGGACCATCAGCCGGCAGAGCCGCAGCACATTGTCGTGGGGGGAGCTGAACTTGTTCTCGACCGCCGTCGCGGAGGTCCAGCCCGCTTCGCGGACCCGGCGGCGGACGGCCGGGCTGGAGTAGCCGTGCGGGTAGGCGAAGGCGGTGGTCTCGTGGCCGAGGGCGTCCTCCAGGCGGTGCTTGCAGTCGACGATCTCGGCGGTGCAGCGGGCGGCCCGCAGGGTGTCGAGCTGCTCGTGGGTGACGGAGTGTCCGCCGATCTCGAAGCCGAGGGTGTCCAGGGTGGTGACCTGGCGCCAGTTGAGCATCGCGGCGGGCGGGAAGAGGCTGCCGGTGGCGGTGCCGCCGGGCGGGTGGAGCGCGCCGACGGTGAGGTAGAGGGTGGCGGGCAGGCCGCGTTCGACGAGCAGCGGGGCGGCCGTCCAGTAGAAGTCGGCGAAGCCGTCGTCGAAGGTGAGCACGGCGGCCCGGGGCGGCAGCGGCGGGCCGCCGAGGACGGCGCTGACCAGGCGGCGCAGCGGGACGACGTCCAGGCCGCTGTCGACGATGCGGTCGAGTTGGCGGCGGAACTCCGCGGGGGTGACGGTCCAGGGGGCGATCCACGGCGGCGGGTCGTCCGAGACGGAGTGCCACAGGAAGATCGGCACGGGGGTCATGGCCGGCTCCTGGCCGGGGTGGGCGGCCGGGCGGCGCTGCCGGACGGGGTGGCGGCGCCGACCGTGGCGGGTTCCGCGCGGGCCGGGGCGGCGGGGCGGTGGCCGAGGCGTCCGGTGAGGTAGCCGGCGGCGGCGAGGACGGCGCCGGTGCCGAGGGCGCCGGCGGCCCGGGGCCGGCCCGCGCGCAGCGAGCGCAGCACGGCGGCCGGGAGGGTGCGGCGGACGTAGCGGCGTTCGGCGGACAGCGCGGCGCGGGCGCCGGTGTGCCGGGCGACGACGGCCTTGGAGCGGCCCTCGGCCCAGCAGCGGGCGCGGAAGTAGGCCCAGGTGCCGCGGCTGGGCGGGACGTGCTGGCGGACCACCGCGGCCGGTTCGTAGCGCAGGACGGCGCCGGGGTTGCGGTCGGTGAGCCGCATGCACAGCTCGGTCTCCTCGCAGCCGAACGGGCTGGTGCCGATCCGGCCGAGGTCGCGGCGGAAGCCGCCGGCGGCGACCACCCGCTCGCGCCGGAAGGACATGTTGGCGCCGATGAAGTTGCGGACGGCGACGCCCTGTTCGGCGGCGCCGGGGTAGGAGCAGCCGACCACCCAGTCGTACTCGGGCGGGAACCAGCCGGGGCGGCCCTCCTCCCACCAGGAGTCGACCAGGCCGCCGACGCCGATCACCGCGGGGTCGCGGTAGCCGGCCAGCAGGTGGACGGTCCAGTCGGGGTCGGCCACCGCGTCGTCGTCCAGGAAGGCGAGGATCTCGCCGCCGGTGGCCGCGAGGCCGGTGTTGCGGGCTCCGGAGACGCCGGGGGCCTCGGTGCTCTCGACGACCGCGAGGTCTGGCCAGCGGGCGGTGATCCGGCGGGCGAGGGCGGGGTTGTTGTCGACGGCGACGACGAGTTCGGTGGGCGGGAGGTGCTGGGCGCGGATCGACTCGACGGCGGCGCAGAGGTCGTCCCAGCGGTCGTGGGTGTAGGTGCAGATGACGACGCTGAGCGTCGGGTCGGTGTTCATGCCGGGCTCCGATCCGGGGAGGGCAGCCAGCGCGGCAGTGCGGCCAGCAGCGGCAGGGCGAGGGCGGTGCCGGCCAGCAGCCAGGCCGTGCCGACGCCTTCGAGGCCGAGCACGGGCAGCAGGACGGCGGCGAGGCCGATGACCAGGACGGCGTAGACGAACTGCAGCAGGGCCAGTTTGGGCAGCGCCCGGCGGACCCGGGCGACGTTGATGGCCAGGCTGATCACGGCGGTCGGCAGCGCGGAGAGCGCCATCAGGCGCAGCACGGTGGTGCCGTGCTCGGCGTAGCCGGGGCCGAAGAGGGCGAGCAGCCAGGGGGCGCCGACGACCACCACGGCCACCACCGGTACGACCAGCAGCAGGGTGTGCCGCAGCGTGCGGCGGGCGTGCTCGGCGAGCCGTTCGGGTTCGCGGGCGGCCTCGACGACGAGCGAGCTGCCCATGGCGTAGGCGGCCATGTAGAGGCTGTCGGCGATCACCCAGGCGAGCGAGTAGTAGGCGTTCTGGGCGGCGCCGAGGGCGGCGAGCACCATCAGCGGGACGACGCTGCAGGCGGCGATGCCGGAGATGTTGCCGAGGTAGTCGGCGGCGGCGTAGCGGCCGACCCGCTGCGGGGCGGGGACGCCGGCGGTGTCGCGGCGCTGGTGGGCGGGGACGGCGTGGCGGAAGAGCACGACGTTGGTGACGAGGACGGCCGCGATCAGGGCGGCGGCCCAGGAGACCATGATGCCGGTGCCGACGGCGAGCGCCGCGCAGACGGCCAGGGCGGTGGCCTTGCCGACGGCGAAGAGGGTGTTCTCGCCGAGCACCCAGCCGGGTCGGCGCAGTCCGGTGAGGGCGCCGTCCTGCAGGACGAAGATCGAGTAGCCGGCGGTGACGGTGACGAAGGCGGCCGCGAGGACGGGCTCGCGCAGTCCGCCGAGGGCCGGGGACACCCACGGGACGATGAGCAGGAAGACCACCGCGGCGAGGGCGCTGGCCCCGGCGCTGACCGCGTAGCAGCGCAGCACCAGGCGGCGGGTGTGCCGGCCGGAGGTGGGCAGGAAGCGCACCAGGACGCCGTCGAGGTTGAAGCGGCCGAGGGCGGAGAGGAGGGCGGCGGCGGAGATCGCGGCGTAGGCGAGGCCGACGTTGTCGGCGCTGTACCAGCGGGTGGAGAAGAGCCAGAACAGCGCTCCGAGGCCGGCCGCGGCGGCGGAGCTGGCGGCCAGCAGGTGGCCGTTGCGGACGAGCGAGTCACCGGCCAGCGGCAGCCGGACGGCGCGGATCCGGGCGAGCAGGAGCGTGCGGTAGCTGCACTGGCAGGGCAGCGGCAGCGGGCAGGAGCAGCTGCGGCCCTTCAGGACCGTGCGGGAGGTGAGCAGGGACATCACGGCCGGGCTCCCGCGGTCATCCTGCGGTCCTCGCGGACGCTGCGCAGGTAGCCGAGCGGGCCGTAGGCGAGGCCGCGCAGTTCGAGGCGGCCGAGCCGGGCGAGCGCGGGGTCGCGCCGGGCGCCGGTGCGGTCGGGGGTACCGCGGGTGCGGGCGCGGCCGAGGCTGAGCCGCAGTCCGGCGGGCAGCCGGCGCAGCAGGTCGGCGAGCAGGGAGGGCCGGTGGGCGACGGCGGCGGTGAGGTACGCGCCGAAGCCGACGCCGAAGCCGTGGATCTGGGCCTCCAGCTCGGGCATGGTGCGCCGGTGGCGGTGCCAGACGAGGGCGTCGGGCTGGTAGGCGACGGTGTGGCCGGCGGTGAGGGTGCGCAGGAAGGCGAGCAGGTCCTCGCCGCCGCGGGTGGGGGTGCCGGTGCCGGTGGCGGGGTCGAAGCCGCCGATGGCGCGCAGTTCGGCGGTGCGGAAGGCCATGTTGGCGCCGGTGCCGAAGCGGCTGGTGGCGAAGGGCAGCAGGGCGTCGGCCGGGCTCTCGGCGAGGTTCCAGCGGCGGGGGGCGAAGCCCTTGCCGAAGCCGCAGTAGCGCTCGAAGAGGGCCTGCGCCTCGGTGTCGAGTTCGGCGGGCACCACCAGTCCGGTGACGCAGGCGGTGTGCGGGTCGGCGGCGAAGGCGGCGGCGAGGGCGGCGACCCAGCCGGGGTCGGCGAGGACGTCGTCGTCGGTGAAGGCGACGATGCTGCCGTGGGCGGCGGCGAGGCCGTGGTTGCGGGCGCGGGCGAGGCCCGGGAGGGGTTCGCAGAGGTAGCGGACCCGGCCGGGGTAGCGGGTGCGCAGCAGGCGGCGGACGCTGTCGTCGGTGGGGGCGTTGTCGACCACCAGGAACTCGGTGCGCGGGTGGTCGGTGGCGAGCAGGGCGTCGAGGGCGGCGGGCAGCAGGTCGGGGCGGCCGCGGGTGCAGACGATGACGCTGACGGTTTCGGTGTCCGCTCCGGGGTCGGCCACGGGTCGGGCGGCCGGGGCGGTGTCGAGTTCGCGGCGGGCGGCGGCGAGGAGGGTGCGGCGCAGCGCGTCCTGGGCGCCGGGGCCGCCGGGGGCGTCCGGGCCGGTGGGGGCGGGTGCGGTGACCAGGCCGAGCGGTCGGCCGCCGCGGCGGACCAGGGCGAGCACGGGTCCGTGCGGCCGGGCCGGGGCGGTGCGGCCGGGGGTGTGCAGGCCGGCGCTCTCGTCGAGGTCGAGTTCGACGACCTCGGCGGGGACCCGGTCGGGCACCGCGGCGGTCGGGCGGGGCGTGCGGCGGGCGGCGGGGCGGGTGGTGGTGGCGGGGCTCATGACGGCCGCCCTCCGGTGTGCGGGGCGTGGGGGCACCCGTCGGTGTGCGGGGTGGGCGGGGCGGTCACCGCGGGCGGGGTGCCCTGCCGGCCGGTGCGCAGGGCGCGCTCGTGCCAGCGGGCGGCGAGGTAGCCGAACGGGCCGAGCAGCAGGCCGCGGAACTCCCGGCGGCCGAGGGCGAGCAGGGCGCCCTCCTCGGCGACGGGGGCGCGCCGGGCGCGGTGGCGGCGGACGGTCTGCCAGCGCCAGAGCCCCTCGGGCAGCCGGACCAGCAGGTCGGCCAGGGCCCGGGGGCGGTGCACGACGGCGGCGGTCAGGTAGGCGCTGAAGCCGAAGCCGAAGTTGAACACCTGCCGGGTGAGGGCGTCGGGGTCCTGCGGGTGGGTGTGCCAGACGATGGCGTCGGGCTGGTAGGCGACGGTGTGGCCGCCGTGCAGGACCTGGAAGAAGGCGAGCAGTTCCTCGCCGCCGCGGGCGGCGGTGCCGGCGCCGGTGGCGGGGTCGAAGCCGCCGATGGCACGCAGGACCGCGGTGCGGAAGGCCATGTTGGCGCCGGAGCCGAAGCGGCCGACGGAGAAGCCGAGCAGCGGGTCGTCGGGGCGTTCGCGCAGGGACCAGTCCTGGGCGGCGAAGCCCCGGCCGTAGCCGCCGTACTGCTCCAGGGCGGCCTGGGCGGCGGTGGAGAGTTCGGCGGGCAGGACGAGGCCGGTGGCGCAGGCGATCCGGTCGTCGGCGCGGAAGGCGCGGGCGAGGGCGTCGACCCAGCCGGCGTCCACGATCAGGTCGTCGTCGGCGAAGGCCGTGATCTCGCCGCACGCGGCGGCGAGGCCGTGGTTGCGGGCGCGGGCCAGGCCCGGTACCGGCTCGCGCAGGTACCGGGCCCTGCCGGCGTAGCGGGTGCGCACCAGTTGTTCGGTGGCGTCGCTGTCGGGGGCGTTGTCCACCACCAGGACCTCGACGGCGGGGTAGCGGGTGCGCAGCAGTGAGTCGAGGCACCGCCGCAGCTGTCCGGGCCGGTTGCGGGTGCAGACGACCACGGAGACCGTGGGGTCGCCCGCAGGCACCCGGGCGCGGCCGACCCGACCAGGACGCGCCGCGGGTGTCGCGGTGGACAGGGCGGGAACGCGGAGTTCCCGGTGGGCGGCGTCGACCAGCGCGCGGCGCAGCGCGGCGGGTTCGCCCGCTGTGCCGGTGGCCGTGACCAGACCGAGCGGGTGTCCGTGCAGTCGCACCAACGCCAACACGCGGCCGGACGGGTCGACGGTACCGAGACCGCCGGGCGAGCGCAGCCCGCTCGGCTCGTCCAGGTCCAGTTCGACGACCCGGACGGGGGTGTAGAGCGAGTCGCGGGCGGCAGGGCGCGGGCAGGCAGCATCGGTGCGCCGGTCGGAGCCATTCATCATCGCTCCCCCGCGGCGGTGGTCGCCGAGGCCCGGGCGCCGGGACGCTCGGTGATCAGGGTCCTCAGCACCCGGCGGCCGTCGGAGACGGCGTGCAGGTGGGAGCGGCCACTGCGGCGGGGAAGTTCGAGGCTCGGCACTTCGGCCATCCGCAGGCCCGAGCGCAGCGCGTGGGTGATCATCTCGGCCTCGATCTCGAAGCCGGTGGAGCGCAGGTCGAGGGCGTCCAGGAAGGAGCGGCGGAAGGCGCAGAAGCCGTAGCACAGGTCGGTGAGGCTGGCCCGGTACAGCCGGTTGACCACGGTGATGAGGACGCGGTTGCCGAGTGAGCGGATGCGGGTGAGGTCGAGCGAGCCGCCGCCGGCGATGCAGCGCGAGCCCTTCACGAAGTCGTACCCGTTGTCGAGGAAGTGCAGGTAGTGCGGGATCTCGCCGGGCCACATGGAGCCGTCGGCGTCCATCATGACGACGTAGTCGCCGCGGGCGGCCTCGAAGCCGGTGCGCAGGGCGCTGCCCTTGCCGGGACCGTGCTGCTGGACGCTGCGGACGGTCGGCAGGCAGTGCCGGGCCATCGGGATCGTGGCGTCGTCGGAGGAGCCGTCGACGAGGATGACCTCGTCGACGCACCGCGGGATCTGCTCGAACACCCAGGGGATGTTGCGGGCCTCGTTGTGGGCGGGGATGACCAGGCTGACGCTGTGCGGGGTGGCGACGCGGTCGTCGGAGCGGCGCATCGGCCGGTGCTCGGGCTGCCGGTCGGTGGCCCGGCGGCGGGGCCGGCCGTCCGGCGGCGGGTACGGGCGGGCGTCGGGGGGCATGGTGGTGCTCATGGAGGGCGGCCTCTCGGCGGGGAGGCGGCGGGCGCGCGGCCGTGGGGCGGCGCGGGCCCCTGTTGTGACGGGGCGGGCCCGGTGCGCGACGGGGCGCAGGGCAGGGCCCCGGAGGAAGACAGCCGGTGACGGCTGTCGGAACGGTGGAGAGCGGCGGTCGGGAAACTCGGGTCGCAGGCTCTCGGGCGTCCGGAGGACGCCGGTGTTCGAATCTGGCGGATGTGCTCGCCACCCGGGGGCGGCTTCGGTGCCAGGGCCTCATCGTGCCCAGGTGACGCCCGCCACGTCAAGGGGTTTTGTCCGAATTGTTCCGATTCCCTTCGGGGCCGGGCCGCAGCCGGAGCCCCGCCGCCTCCCGGCCGGACGTCCAGCGGGCGGACGGCAGTTGACGGACGGCGAGCGCGCGGGCGCCGTCCGTCAACCGCCGACCGGGCGGCCCTCCGGCTCCTCGGCGATCCGACGGGCGATCTCGCCGGGCCGCACCGGCCGGCCGAAGTGCCAGCCCTGGGCCCAGTCGCAGCCGATCGCCCGGAGCCGTTCGGCGTCCCGGCGGGTCTCCACGCCCTCGGCGGTGACGGTCAGGCCGAGCGCGTGCGCCATCGACACCAGGCCGGTGACGATCCGCCAGCCGGTGGCCTCGTCCTTGGCCGGGTCGTGCAGGTCACCGACGAAGGAGCCGGCAATCTTCAGTCCGGAGACCGGCAGGTCGCGCAGGTAGGCGAGGTTGGACCAGCCGGTGCCGAAGTCGTCCACGGCGAGCGAGACTCCCAGGCCGACCAGGCCGTGCAGGGTGCGCAGCGCCTCGTCCTCGGGGCCGACCACGGTGGACTCGGTGATCTCCAGCTGGAGCTTGGCCGGATCGATGCCGGTGCTGTCGAGGATCCGCCCGAGGTCGGTGACCAGGGCGGCGCTGCGGGCCTGACGGACCGCCAGGTTGACGTTCAGCTGCGGGGCCCCGGTGCCGAACCGCCGTGCCCAGTCGGCGGCCTGACCGCACGCCTGCTCCAGGACCCAGCGGCCGA
Organism: Kitasatospora sp. NPDC054939; assembly: GCF_053610105.1. Classification (NCBI taxonomy): domain Bacteria; kingdom Bacillati; phylum Actinomycetota; class Actinomycetes; order Kitasatosporales; family Streptomycetaceae; genus Kitasatospora; species Kitasatospora sp. NPDC054939. The sequence goes on from NZ_JBSGXP010000002.1 coordinate 96,484, forward strand.
GCGGCATGATCAGGCCGGTCTCCTCGGCGGTGGCCACGAACTCGTCCGGGCCGAGCACGCCGAGCTGCGGGTGGCGCCAGCGCACCAATGCCTCGACGGCCGCCAGCCGGCCGGAGGCCAGCGCGTAGAGCGGCTGGTAGTCGATGAAGAACTCGCCGCGGTCCAGCGCGGCGGGCATCCGGACCGAGACGGCGTAGCGGCTGACCGCCCGGGCGTTCTCCTTCGGGTCGAAGAGCGTCCAGCGCCCGCGTCCGGCCTCCTTGGCCCGGTAGAGCGTCAGATCGGCGGCCCGGACGGCGGCGCCGGGGGTGGTGGTGGAGATCCGGCGCTCCAGGACGCCCACGCTGGCGCCGACGGCCAGTTTGTGATCCCCGATCAGCACCGGCCCGGCCAGCGCCTTGAGGACGGTCTTGGCGGCGGCGACGGCCTCCTGCTCGCCCCGGCAGTTCTCCAGCAGGACGACGAACTCGTCCCCGCCGAGCCGGGCGACCAGGTGGCCGAGCGGGGTGAGCGCGGCCTTCAGGCGGGCGGCGACGGCGGCGAGCAACTGGTCGCCGGTGTCGTGGCCGAGGCTGTCGTTGACGACCTTGAAGCCGTCCAGGTCGACGTAGCAGAGGCCGAAGCGGGCGCCGGGCTCGGGCTCCTCGAAGAGCTTCTCCAGCCGCTCGAAGAACGCGGCCCGGTTGGGGAGCCCGGTCAACGGGTCGTGGGTGGCCTGGTGGCGCAGCCGCTCCTGGAGGCGGTAGCGGTCGGTGATGTCCTCCAGCATCGCCACCTGGTACTGCGGCGTGCCGTCGTCGTCGCGGATCAGCGAGACCGTGAGGTGGGTCCAGACGACCTCGCCGTCCTGGCGGTAGTACGGCTTGTCGAACTGGAAGTACTCGCGTTTGCCGCTGATGAGGTCCTCGTACGCCTCCCAGACGCCGGGGGTGTCCTCGGGGTGGACGAGGTCGCCGACCCGGCGGCCCTGCATGTCGTCCGGGCCGGCGCCGAAGATCTCGCCGAGCGCCTTGTTGACCGCCAGGATGTTGCCGTCGGTGTCGCCGATGCCGATGCCGATGGCCGCGCTCTCGAAGAGCGCCCGGAAGCGGGCCTCGGAGGCGCGCAGCGCCCGTTCGGCCTCCTTGCGGGCGGTGTCGGCGGCGGTGCGGATGGCCTCCTGCTCGCGCAGGGTGCGTTCGCGCAGCGCCGCCGCCCAGCCGGCCGCGAACGCCCCGCAGAGCTCGGGTCCGCGGCCGTCGGCGACCGGGTGGGCGTGCAGCAGCTCGACCGCGCGGGCGAGCACCAGCGGGTCGGTGAAGTGGGCGTCGACGAGTTCGGCGCCGGCCTGGGCGGCCAGGTCCGACTCGAAGGGGTGGTCCTGCTGGGCGCGGTGCAGCAGCCCCGCGGTGCGGGCCACCAGTCGGCCGAGCAGGCCGGGGTGGACCGCGGCGCCGTGGTCGGTGGAGAGCAGGCGGGCCCAGGCCTCGTGGAAGCGCTCCGCCCCGCCCGCCGTCCCTCCCCCGCCCGCCGTCCCTCCCCCGGCCGCCGGGCCGCCGGGCACCGGCCCGGCATTCACCGCTTGAACCCCACGCCCACCAGGCCGGTCATCCGCTCGGGGTGGTCGCCGACGGCCTCCGGCGTCTCGGGGCGCCACTGCGGCAGGTAGACCACGCCCGGGTCGACCAGGTCGAAGCCGTCGAACAGGGCGGTGATCTGGTCGCGGTTGCGCATGGTCAGCGGGGTGGGCGTCATCCGGTACAGCCGCTGGTGGTCCTCCGCCTGGTCCGGCCGGCCCTCCAGGGAGGCGTGGCAGAGGGCCAGCGCGCTGCCGGACGGGACGGCGTCCCGCAGCACCGACACCAGCTTCCAGGGGTCGTCCTGGTCGGTGATGAAGTGCAGCACCGACACCAGCAGCACCGCGACCGGCTCGCCGGTCGCCGTCAGGGCCTGCACCTCGGGGCGGGCCAGCAGGTCGTCGAGGTCGCGCAGGTCGGCCTGGACGACGACGGACTGCGGGTCGTCGGCGAGCAGCAGCCGGCTGTGTGCGACGGCCACCGGGTCGTGGTCGACGTAGACGACCTCGCAGTCGGGGCGGACCGAGCGGGCGATCTCGTGCACGGCCCCGAAGGTCGGGATGCCGGAGCCGATGTCCAGGAAGCGGGTGACGCCGGACTCGGCGAGGAACTGCACCGCGCGCCGCAGGAAGGCCCGGTTGGAGCGCATGATCTGCGGCAGCTCGGGCCAGAGCGCGATGGCCTTGCGGGCCATCTCGCGGTCCACCTCGAAGTTGTGCGAACCGCCGAGGTAGTAGTCGTAGACCCGGGCGGCATTCGGCTTCTCCAGGTCCGTACCCTCCGGTACCCAGTTCGGTCGCCGCATCGTCAGGACTCCTCACTCCGTCGTGTCCGGTGCTTCTCCGGGCGGTCCGGTGCCGGGTCAGTGCCTGTAGTGGCAGCTGAGACTGATGAGACTACAAGCACAAAAGATCCTCCTCCGCACCCCGAACGCGTGCAAGCGGAGTTCTCCCGTCCTGCCGACCGGGCGCACAGGCCCGAGAATGGACCCGATGGCCGGACGCATCGAGGACTACGCCCTGATCGGCGACCTGCAGACCGCTGCCCTGGTGGGCCGGGACGGGTCTGTCGACTGGCTCTGCCTGCCCCGCTTCGACTCCCCCAGCTGCTTCGCCGGAATGCTCGGCGACCAGCGCCACGGCGCCTGGCGGATCGCCCCCGCCGGCGCCGGCGACTGCACCTCCCGCAGCTACCGGGGCGACAGCCTCGTCCTGGCGAGCGAGTGGCACACCCCCACCGGCTCGGTCCGGATCACCGACTTCATGCCCCGGCGCGGCGCCGGCGGCCGGCGCGCGCCCCAGCTGATCCGGATCGTCGAGGGCCTGGCCGGCGAGGTCCCGATGCGCGGCGAACTGCGCCTGCGCTTCAACTACGGCCGGATCGAGCCCTGGGTGCGCCGCACCGGCCGCCACCGGGTCGCCGTCGCCGGGCCCGACGCCGCCTGGCTGCGGGTGCCGCCCGGCGTCCACACCTACGGCGTCGACGGGGTCACCGCCTCCGACTTCACCGTCACCGCGGGCCGGCGCATCCCGTTCGTCCTCACCTGGCAGCCCTCCCACCTGTCGGCCGTCCAGCGCACCGACCCCGAGCGCGACCTGGCCGACACCGTCGACGAGTGGCAGGGCTGGGCGGCCGGCTGCCGCTACCGCGGGCAGTGGCGCGACGCCGTCCTGCGCTCGCTGATCACCCTCAAGGCGCTCGCCTACGCCCCCACCGGCGGCATCGTCGCCGCCCCCACCGCCTCGCTGCCCGAGGGCATCGGCGGCCTGCGCAACTGGGACTACCGCTTCTGCTGGCTGCGCGACTCCTCGATGACCCTCTCCGCCCTGTTACGCGGCGGCTTCCGCGAGGAGGCCGCGGCCTGGCGCCACTGGCTGCTGCGCGCCATCGCCGGCGACCCCGGCGACCTGCAGACCGTGTACGGCGTGGCGGGCGAGCGGGTGCTCGTCGAGACCACCGCCGACTGGCTGCCCGGCTACGAGGACTCCCGCCCGGTCCGCTTCGGCAACGCCGCCGTCGACCAGCTCCAGCTCGACGTGTACGGCGAGGTCGTCGACACCCTGCACCTGGCCTTCCTGGCCGGCATCCCGATGGAGCGCCACGTCTGGAGCCTGCTGCGCACCCTGATGGAGTACCTGGAAGGGCACTGGCGCGAGCCCGACGAGGGGCTGTGGGAGGTGCGCGGCGGGCGCCGGCACTTCGTCCACTCCAAGGTGATGGCCTGGGTGGCCGCCGACCGGGCCGTCCGCCTCGCCGAGGCCACCGGCCTGCCCGCACCCGTCGAGCGGTGGCGCGGGATGCGCGACGCCGTGCACGCCGACGTCTGCGCGAACGGCTACGACCGGCGGCGCGGTGTCTTCGTCCAGCACTACGGTGGGCACGGCCTCGACGCGGCCACCCTGTTCGTGGTCAAGAGCGGCTTCCTGCCGCCCGACGACCCCCGGGTGGTGCGCACCGTGGACGCCGTGCGCGACGGCCTCGACCACGGCGGGCTGGTCCGCCGCTACGCCGTCCGGGACGGCGCCGACGGGCTGCCCGGCGGCGAGGGCGCCTTCCTCGCCTGCTCCTTCTGGCTGGCCGACGCGCTCGCCGCGACCGGCCGGGCCGCCGAGGCCCGGGAACTGTTCGCCCGGGTGGTCGCACTCGCCAACGACCTCGGGCTGCTCTCCGAGCAGTGGGACCCGCGCGCCCGCCGCCAGCTCGGCAACACCCCGCAGGCGTTCAGCCACGTCGCCCTGGTCAACACCGCCTTCGACCTGGCCGAACCCGCGTGAGGCCGCTCCCGGCCCTCCTGACGGGGCGCCGCCCCGGCCCTACCCTCGGGCGGGTGGACCCCAACCACTACCGCTTCCGCAGCGTCTGGCGGCTGGCCGCCCCGCCCGAGGCCGTCTGCGCCGCGCTCGCCGACCTCTCCGAGTACCCGCGCTGGTGGCCGGAGATCCGCAGCGTCCGCCGGACCGGCGAGGACTCCGCCCAGGTGGTGGTCCGCGCGCTGCTGCCGTACCGGCTCCTGCTCACCCTGCACGCCGTCCGCCGCGACCCGGCCGCCGGGGTGCTGGAGGCCGAACTGCACGGCGACCTGGTCGGCTGGTGCCGCTGGACGGTCGGCGCGGACGGCACCGGCAGCCGCGCCCTGTTCGAGGAGGACTGCCGGCCCGGCAAGCCGCTGCTGCGCCGCCTGGCGCTGCCCGCCCGCCCGGTCTTCCGGGCCAACCACGGGCTGATGATGCACCGGGGCCGGCGCGGGCTGAGCAGCCTCCTCGCCGGGTAGGCGCACCGGCATGACCGACTTCGCCACCGCCTTCGACCGCTCCGGCACCGGCAGCAGCAAATGGGCCCGCACCGGCGGCCGCACCGGCGCGATCGCGCTCGGCCTGGCCGACATGGACCTGCCCGCCCCGCCCGCCGTCGCCGCGGCGCTGGCCGCCCGCGCCGCCCACCGCGCCTACGGGTACACGGTCTGCGACCCGGCCGGGCGGGAGCTGGTCGCCGACTGGTACCGGCGGCGGCACGCCGCGGCGGTCGACCCGGCGTGGGTGCTGCTGCTGCCGTTCGGCCCGCGCACCGCGCTCCGGCTGCTCCTGGAGGCGCTCGCCCCGGCGGGCGAGGTGCTCTTCCCCACCCCGGACTGGGGCGGCTTCGCCGAGCTCTGCCGGGCCGCCCGGCTGCCGCACCGGGCGCTGCCGCTGGACACCGACGGCGAGGGCTACCGGCTGCCACTGGACGCCTTCGCCCGGCACCGGCCCGGGGCCGTGCTGCTCAGCAACCCGCACAACCCCTCCGGTCGGGTCTGGACGGCCGGGGAGGTCCGCTCCCTCGCCGCGACCGCCGCCGCGGCCGGCGGCGTGCTGCTCTCCGACGAGGTGCACGGCGACCTCACCCATCCGGGCCACCGGCACCCGGTCGCGGTGGCCGTCGCCGACGGCCTCGCCGCGCACACCGTGACCCTCAACTCGGTCGGCAAGACCTTCAACACCTCGGGCATCCCCAGCTGCTTCGCGCTCGTCCCCGACGCCGGGCTGCGCACCCGGCTGACCGCCCTGATGGCCGGCTACGGCCTCTGGGAGGGCGGACTGCTGGAGCAGGCCGTCCAGGGCGCCGCGCTCGGCTCCGGCGGCCCCTGGCTGGACGCCCTGCTGCGCCACCTCGCCGCCGCCCGGGACCGGCTGACCGGGCTGCTCGGCCCCGCCGTCCGCTCCCGCCCGCAGTCCTCGTACCTGCTCTGGCTGGACGCCGCCGTCCTCGGCCTGCCTCCGGGATCGGCCCGCGCCGCACTGCTGGAGCGGTGCGGTCTGGAGACCGCCGACGGGGCCGGATTCGGGCCCGGCGGAACGGGTTCGCTGCGGCTGAACTACGCCCTCCCGACCCCCCTGCTGGACACCGTCGTCGACCGCCTGGCGACCCTCGGAGCACCCCTGACCTGCACGGACGAGGGTTGACCAAGTGTTTGCGAAGCGCCCGTGCATGGTCCGTAGCAGACTGGGCAGGGTAGACCGGGCCGCACACGTGATCCCGAGGATGGAGAGTCCGGTGATACCCGTACGACCGACCAGCCCGATCGACCGGCAGAGCGCGGGGCCTCCCCCCGCCGCGGTGCCGCAGGACGTGGAACCGCTGACCGAGGCCGCCGCGCTGAGCCATGTGCACGGGGTCTGCTTCAAGGTCGGGCCGCCCCGGCTGGTGGGCGTCGAGGTCGAGTGGTTCGCCCACGACGACCGATGTCCCACCGACCCGGTGGACTCCCGCCGCATCCGCGCCGCAGTGGATTTACTGACCGCGGACAGCCCCACCGGGGCCCTCCCCTCCGGATCGCTCCTCACTCTCGAACCCGGCGGACAGGTCGAGCTCAGCTCCCCGCCCGCCGGCAGCCTCACCGGCTGCATCGACGCCACCCGGCGCGACCTCGCCGCCCTGCGGACCGCCTTCTCGGCGCAGGGCCTGCGGCTCACCGGCACCGGGACGGACCCCCTCGCCAGACCCCGTCGGATGCTCACCGACCACCCGCGCTATCTGGCGATGGAACGTTTCTTCAACTCCGGCGGGCCCTGGGGCCGCATCATGATGACCGGCACCGCGTCCGTCCAGGTCTGCCTGGACGCCGGCGCGGAGAGCGGACCGCACGCCCTGGCCCGCCGCTGGCGGCTGACCCACCTGCTCGGCCCCGTGCTGGTCGCCGCCTTCGCCAACTCCCCACTGCTGGACGGCCGTCCCACCGGGTACCGGTCCACCCGGCAGACCGTCTGGTCGCGGATGGACCCGAGCCGCACCCTGGCCCCCGACCCCGACCACGGGGACCCGCGCGAGGCCTGGGCCCGGTACGTCCTGGACGCCGAGGTGCTCTGCATCCGCCGCACCGACACCCGGGCCTGGAGCGCCCCGGCCGGCCTCACCTTCCGCGACTGGCTGCGCGGCGCCGGCGACCGGCGCCCCACCCTGGCGGACCTCGACTACCACCGCACCACGCTCTTCCCGCCGGTGCGCCCGCGCGGCCACCTGGAGCTGCGCATGATCGACGCCCAGCCCGGCGACGGCTGGATCGTCCCGGCCGCCCTGACCACCGCGCTGCTGGACGACCCGGTCGCCGCCGACACCGCACTCGCCGCCCTCGAACCGCTGGCGGCCGCCGACGACGCGGCCAGCCGCGACCGGGCCCCGCGCACCGACAGCTGGCGCCGCGCCGCCGGCCTCGCCACGGCCGACCCCGAGCTGCGCCGCGCCGTCCTGGCCTGCTTCGCCGCCGCCGACGACGCACTCGGCCGGCTGCCCGGCGCGGAGGGCCTGCGCGCCACCGTCGCCGAGTTCGCCGAACGCTACCCGGCCCGCGGCCGCTGCCCGGCCGACGACCAGCTGGACGCCCACCGCTCCGGCACCCGACGCACTCCTCCGGAGGCCGCACCGTGCTGAACGACGCCCCTTCCCCCGCACCGGCGCCCCTCGGCGGGGCCGCGTCGCTGGAGCAGCTGCGCGAGGCCATCGCGACCGAACTGCTGGCCGCCCGGGCCCGCACCGCCGCGCTCACCGACTGCGTGGACGACCACGACCTCACCGCCCAGCACTCGCCGCTGATGTCCCCCCTGGTCTGGGACCTCGCGCACATCGGCAACCAGGAGGAGCTCTGGCTGCTGCGCAACGTCGGCGGGCGCGACCCCCTGCACCCCGAGATCGACCCGCTCTACGACGCCTTCGAGCACCCCCGCGCCGAGCGCCCCAGCCTGCCGCTGCTGCCGCCCGCCGAGGCCCGCGGCTACGCCGGCGACGTCCGCGGCCGGGTGCTGGACCTGCTCGCGACCAGTCCGCTGGAGGGCGCCCCGCTGCTCGACTCCGGCTTCGCCTTCGGCATGGTCGCCCAGCACGAGCAGCAGCACGACGAGACGATGCTGATCACCCACCAGCTGCGGGCCGGCGAACCCGCCCTGGCCGCTCCCCCGCCGCCGCCCGCCCCCGCGGACGCCGCCGGCCTGCCCGCCGAGGTGCTCGTCCCGGCCGGCCCGTTCACCATGGGCACCGACACCGAGCCCTGGGCCCTGGACAACGAGCGCCCCGCCCACCGGGTGGACCTGCCCGCGTACTGGCTGGACACCACCCCCGTGTCGAACGCCGCCTACCTGGAGTTCATCGGCGACGGCGGCTACGACGACCCGCGCTGGTGGAGCGCCGACGGCTGGACGCACCGGCAGCGGGCCGGCCTGACCGCACCGCTGTTCTGGCACCGGGACGGCGGGCACTGGCTGCGCCGGCGCTTCGGCGTCACCGAACCGGTGCCGCTGGACGAGCCGGTCCTGCACGTCAGCTGGTACGAGGCCGACGCGTACGCCCGCTGGGCCGGGCGCCGGCTGCCCACCGAGGCGGAGTGGGAGAAGGCCGCCCGGCACGACCCCGCCACCGACCGCTCGCGCCGCTACCCGTGGGGCGACGGCGCCCCCGCCACCGAGCACGCCAACCTCGGCCAGCGGCACCTGCGCCCGGCGCCGGTCGGCAGCTACCCCGAGGGCCGGTCCCCGTACGGGGCGCGGCAGTTGATGGGCGACGTCTGGGAGTGGACGGCCAGCGACTTCACCGGCTACCCGGGCTTCCGGGCCTGGCCGTACCGGGAGTACTCGGAGGTGTTCTTCGGGCCCGAGTACAAGGTGCTGCGCGGCGGCTGCTTCGCGGTGGCGCCGGTCGCCTGCCGGGGCACCTTCCGCAACTGGGACTACCCGGTGCGCCGGCAGATCTTCTCCGGCTTCCGGACCGCCCGCAGCGCCGAGCCCGAACCCCGGGAGCGTGCCTGATGTGCCGCCACCTCGCCTACACCGGGGAGCCGGTGGCGCCCCGGGAGCTGCTGGTCGCCCCGGAGTCCGGGCTGTACCGGCAGTCCTGGGCACCGCGGGCGCAGCGCTACGGCACGGTGAACGTCGACGGCTTCGGCCTCGGCTGGTACGCGGACGGCGACGAAGTCCCCGCGCGCTACCGGCGGGCCGGGCCGATCTGGGCCGACGCCGGCTTCGCCGACCTGGCCCGGGTGCTGCGCACCCGCACGCTGCTCGCCGCCGTCCGCTCGGCCACCGACGGCTGCGCGGCCGGCGAGGCCGCGGCGGCCCCGTTCGCGGCCGGGCCCTGGCTGTTCAGCCACAACGGCGCGATGGCCGGCTGGCCGGACAAGCTGGACGCGCTCGCCGGTCTGCTGCCGCCGGCCGAACTGCTCGCGCTGGAGGCCCGCAGCGACTCCGCGCTGATCTGGGCCCTGGTCCTGCACCGGCTGCGGGCCGGCGCCCCGCTCGACGAGGCGCTGGCGGGCACCGTCGCCGACGTGGCCGAGCACACCGAGGCCCGGCTCAACCTGCTGCTCACCGACGGCCGCGCGATCGCCGCGACCACGTGGGGCGACACCCTGCACCACCGACGGCTGCCCGGAGGGTCGCTGGTCGCCTCGGAGCCCTCCGACGACGATCCGTCCTGGACCGCAGTCCCGGACCGCTCGGTGCTGCTGGCGACCGCCGAGGGCCTCGCCGTCCGTCCGCTCTGAACCGCCCCTTCCTTTCAACCCTTGAAATGAGGACGAGTCCGTCATGAGCACATTCGACCTGACCCGGCTGCTGCCCGCCGACCACTTCAGCGACGCCTTGCGCCACGACGTGCAGCACGGTCTCACCTCCGATCCGAAGGCACTGCCCCCCAAGTGGTTCTACGACGCCCGGGGCAGCGAGCTGTTCGAGGAGATCACCCGGCTGCCCGAGTACTACCCGACCCGTGCCGAGCGCGAGATCCTCACCGCCCGGGCCGGGGAGATCGCCGCCGCCACCCGGGCCCGCACCCTGGTCGAACTGGGCTCCGGCTCCTCCGAGAAGACCAGGCTGCTGCTGGACGCCCTGCGCGACCTCGGCACGCTCGCCGCGTACGTGCCGGTGGACGTCAGCGAGAGCGCCCTGGCCGGGGCCGGCAAGGCGGTGGCCGCCGAGTACCCGGGCCTGGCCGTGCACGCCCTGCTCGCCGACTTCACCGCGGGCCTGGAGCTGCCGGACGCCGACGGCCCCCGGGTGGTCGCCTTCCTCGGCGGCACCCTGGGCAACCTGCTGCCCGCCGAGCGGGCCGCCTTCCTGCGCGGGCTGCGCGGCGCCCTGGCGCCCGGCGACTCGCTGCTGCTCGGCACCGACCTGGTCAAGGACCCGGCGGTGCTGGTCGCCGCGTACGACGACGCGGCCGGGGTGACCGCCGAGTTCAACAAGAACGTGCTCGACGTGCTGAACCGGGAGCTGGCCGCCGACTTCGACCCGGCGATGTTCCAGCACGTCGCGGTCTGGGACGCGGAGCAGGAGTGGATCGAGATGCGGCTGCGCTCGCTGCGCGCGCAGACCGTCAAGATCCCGGCGCTGGACCTCCCGGTGCACTTCGACGCGGGCGAGGAGATGCGCACCGAGGTGTCGGCCAAGTTCCGCCGGGAGCGGGTGGCGCAGGAGCTGGCGGCGGCCGGGCTGCGACTGGACCACTGGTGGACCGACGAGGCGGGCCGGTTCGGCCTCTCGCTCGCCACCGCGGCCGGGTGAGCCGCCGCGGTCCGGGGGCAGCTGTACGCTGCGAAGAGGTTTGATCATTCACCTTACGAAATCTCTTCACGACATAGCGCCCATCCCATGTACAACTCTTGAACATTGACGGGTTACGATCTCGGCGACCAGCTCAGCGTTGAGTACCAGGAGTCAAGATCGTGAGCGTCACCCAGCAGCGCCCGGGGGAAGCGGCCGGCACCGCGGACCGCCTCGGCTTCGTCGTCTTCATCACCGCCGCCGCGGCCCTCGGGGGGTTCCTGTTCGGCTACGACAGCTCCGTCATCAACGGCGCCGTCTCCGGCATCCAGGAGCGCTTCGGGGTCGGCGACGGCGTCACCGGGCTGATCGTCTCCTCGGCGCTGCTGGGCTCGGCCCTCGGCGCCGCCCTGGCCGGGCGGTTCGCCGACCGGCACGGCCGGATCCGGGTGATGAAGGCGGGCGCGCTGCTGTTCGCCGTCAGCTCGATCGGCTCGATGCTGCCGTTCTCCGCCTGGGACCTCGCCTTCTGGCGGGTCCTGGGCGGGGCGGCGATCGGCATCGCCTCGGTGATCGCCCCGACCTACATCGCCGAGGTGGCGCCGACGAAGTACCGGGGCCGGCTGGCCTCCTTCCAGCAGGCCGCGATCGTCCTCGGCATCGCGATATCCCAGCTGGTCAACTGGATGCTGGCGGAGTCCGCCGGCGGCGACACCCGCGGCGAACTGCTGGGCCTGGAGGCCTGGCAGTGGATGCTCGGGGCCTGCGTCCTGCCGGCCGCGGTCTACTTCGTCCTCGCCTCCCTGATCCCCGAGTCCCCGCGCTTCCTCATCTCGGCCGGCCGGCTGGACGAGGCCCGCACCGTGCTCGCCGAGGTCGAGGGCGCCGCGGTGGACACCGAGGCGCGGATCGCCGAGATCCGCGGCCTGATCGACACCGACCACCGCCCGCGCTTCCGCGACCTGCTCGGCGGGCGCTTCGGCCTGCTGCCGATCGTCTGGGCCGGCATCGGACTGTCGGTGTTCCAGCAGCTCGTCGGCATCAACGTGATCTTCTACTACTCGTCGATCCTCTGGCAGTCGGTCGGCATCGACACCTCCGACTCGCTGCTGATCAGCTTCATCGGCTCGGTCATCAACATCCTCGGCACCGTGGTCGCGATCCTGCTGGTCGACCGGGTCGGCCGCAAGCCGCTCGCCCTGGTCGGCTCGGCGGGCATGGCGGTGGCGCTCGGCGCCTGCGCCTGGGCGTTCTCCTCGGCCACCGGCAGCGGCGACCAGGTCACCCTGCCCGACCTCCAGGGCACCGTGGCGCTGGTCGCGGCCAACGCCTTCGTGCTGTTCTTCGCGATGTCCTGGGGCGTGGTCGTCTGGGTGATGCTCGGCGAGATGTTCCCCAACCGGATCCGCGCCGCCGCGCTCTCGGTGGCCGCCTCCGTGCAGTGGATCGCGAACTGGGCGATCACCGTGTCGTTCCCGTCGCTCGCCGACTGGAACCTCTCCGCGACCTACCTCGCCTACGCGGTGTTCGCCGCGCTCTCCTTCGCCTTCGTGGCGCGGTTCCTCAAGGAGACCAAGGGCGTGCGCCTGGAGGACATGGGCTGACCCCGGGCCCTACCCGCCCCGCGGCACGGCCACCGGCCCCCGCACCCTACGCGATTCGCCCGGGTGCGGGGGCCGAATCGTTCACTCCCTGCGGCCGCCCCGGCGCATCCGGTACTCCTGGTCGCCAGGAGGGATGTGTCCTTGATCTTCAACCGGCTCCGCACCCGCAGACCCGCGGCCGCACCCGGCGGCTGCCCGTACGCGCACCACCACCCGGCCCCGGGGAGCGCGCCCCGGCCCGGCCCCGCCCCGCGGCCCGCACCCCCGGCGCACGCCTTCACCGACCCCGCCGAGGCCACCGCGTTCGTCCACCAGTTCCACCGCGAGCAGCCCGCCGCCGGCGACCCGGCCGAACGGCTGCGCGCGGTGGCCGAGGAGATCGCGCGCACCGGCACCTACACCCACACACCCGCCGAGCTGGCGTACGGCGCCCGGCTGGCCTGGCGCAACGCCGCCCGCTGCATCGGCCGGCTGTACTGGCGCAGCCTGGTGGTGCGCGACCTGCGGCACCTCTCCGCCGCGGACGACCTCGCCGAGGAGTGCTTCGAGCACCTGCGGCTGGCCTCCAACGGCGGCCGGATCCGCCCAATGGTCTCGGTGTTCGCCCCCGACCGCCCCGGCCGGCCGGGACCGCGGATCCTCAACCAGCAGCTGGTCCGCTACGCCGGCCACCCCGCCGAGGACGGCGGCTGGACCGGCGACCCGGCCGGCGCCGCGCTCGCCGCCCGCGCCCGCGAACTCGGCTGGAAGGGCGGCGAGGAGCGCTTCGAGGTGCTGCCGCTGCTGATCGCCGAACGGGCCGGTGAGCAGCCCGCCTGCTACGGCCTGCCGGACGACACCACGCTGGAGGTGCCGCTCAGCCACCCCGAGCACCGCTGGTTCGCCGAGCTGGGGCTGCGCTGGTACGCGGTGCCCGCCATCAGCGACATGACCCTGGAGATCGGCGGGGTGCGCTACCCGGCCGCGCCGTTCAACGGCTGGTACATGGGCACCGAGATCGGCGCCCGCAACCTCACCGACGCCGACCGGTACGACATGCTCGGCACCGTCGCCGGCCGGCTCGGCCTGGACACCTCCAGCGACCGCACGCTCTGGCGCGACCGCGCCCTGGTGGAGCTCAACGTCGCGGTGCTGCACTCCTTCCAGGAGGCCGGGGTGACCATCGCCGACCACCACACCGAGTCGGAGCGCTTCCTCAAGCACGTCGCCCAGGAGCGGCGGCTGGGCCGGCCGACCCCCGCCGACTGGAGCTGGATCGTGCCGCCGGTGTCGGGCGGGCTGACCCCCGTCTACCACCGCTACTACGACCCGGTGGACCCCTCGCTGCGGCCCGCCTTCGTCACCCGCGAGCCCTGGACGGCCGCCGGGTAGCCCAGGCCCAGCCCGGCGAGGAGCGCGTCCAGCCCGGTCTCGAACGCGCCCTCGTCGACCGCCTCCCGGTGCCCCGCCAGCCGGTGCGCCTCGCCCAGGTGCGGGTAGTCGGCCGCGTCGTACACCCCGGCGTCCGCGGGGAAGCCCGCCGCGAAGGAGCCCAGCGCCGAACCGGTGACGAAGTACCGCATCAGCGCGCCGATCCGGGTGGCCTGCCCGCGCGGCCAGCCGGCGTCGACCAGGCAGCCGAAGACCGCGTCGGCCAGGCGCAGCGCGTTGGGCCGGCGGCCCGGCCCCTGGGCGAGCACCGGGACGATGTTGGGGTGCGCCGCCAGTGCGGCGCGGTAGGAGCGGGCCCAGGCGCGCAGCGGCTCCTGCCAGCCGTCGGGGTCGCGGAACATCGTGAGGTCCACCTCGCCGATGACGCTGTCGACGACGGCGTCGAGCAGGTCGTCCTTGGTGGCGAAGTGGTTGTAGAGCGAGGGGCCGCTGACCGACAGCTCGGTGGCCAGCCGGCGGGTGGAGAGCGCGGCCAGGCCCTCGGCGTCGACGATCCGCAGGGCGGTGCCGACGATGCGCTCACGGCTGAGCAGGGGCGTGCGGGGGCGGGCCATCGGGTGGGGTTCCTCGCCGGGGTCGTCGGGCCGGGGGTCGTAGCGGGATCGGGATCGTTGCGGGGTCGGGGGTCGGGGGCCGGGGTCGTTACGGGGTCGGGGCCTGGGGGCCTGGGGTCGGGGCCTGGGGTCGGGGCCTGGGGTCGGGGCCTGGGGTCGGCCGCCCATTCTGGCAGGCGCCCCTTCCCAGCGCGCCGCGGGCGGGGCTACAGTCCGGGTAAAACTTGCAGTGCTAGTTTATCCGCCAGCGCCCCCGAGCCGAGGTGTCAGCCGCCATGAACCTGGAACTGTCCGAGGAGCAGGCCGCCGTCCGCGCACTGGCCGCCGAGTTCACCGACCGCGAGATCGTCCCGCACGCCGCCGCGTGGGACCGCGCCGAGTCCGTCGACCGCGCGATCGTCGGCGAGCTCGGCAAGCTGGGCTTCCTCGGCCTCACCCTCCCCGAGGAGTACGGCGGCAGCGGCGGCGACCACCTCGCGTACTGCCTGGTCCTGGAGGAGCTGGGACGCGGCGACTCGGCCGTGCGCGGCATTGTCTCGGTCACCCTCGGGCTGGTCGCCAAATCCGTCCACGCCTACGGCGACGAGGAGCAGAAGCGGTACTGGCTGCCCCGGCTCACCGCCGGCACCGCCCTCGGCTGCTTCGCCCTCACCGAGCCCGGCACCGGCTCCGACGCCGCCAACCTCGCCACCCGCGCGGTGCGCGAGCGGCGTGGGGGCACCTCCCGCTCGAAGAGTGGGGGAGACTGGCTGATCAGCGGCACCAAGATGTTCATCACCAACGGCACCTGGGCCGACGTCGCCCTGGTCTTCGCCCGCACCGGTGGCGACGGCCACCGCGGCATCACCGCCTTCCTGGTGCCCACCGACGCGCCCGGCCTCACCCGCAACGAGATCCACGGCAAGCTCGGCCTGCGCGGCCAGGCCACCGCCGAACTCGTCCTCGACGCCGTCCGGGTGCCCGACGCGGCCCGGCTCGGCGAGGAGGGCACGGGCTTCACGGTCGCCATGGCCGCCCTCGCCAAGGGCCGGATGTCGGTGGCCGCCGGCTGCGTCGGCATCGCCCGTGCCTGCCTGGACGCCGCCGTCCGGTACGCCGGCGAGCGCGAGCAGTTCGGCCGCCCGATCGCCTCCCACCAGCTGGTGCAGGAGCTGCTCGCCGACATCGCCGTCGACGCGGACGCCGCCCGGCTGCTCACCTGGCGGGTCGCCGACCTCATCGACCGCGGCCTGCCGTTCGCCACCGAGTCCTCCGTCGCCAAGCTCTACGCGAGCGAGGCCGCCGTCCGGGCCGCCAACAACGCGCTCCAGGTCTTCGGCGGGTACGGCTACATCGACGAGTACCCCGTCGGGAAGTACCTGCGCGACGCGCGGGTGATGACCCTGTACGAGGGCACCAGCCAGATCCACAAGCTGCTCATCGGGCGCGCGCTCACCGGCGTCAACGCCTTCTGAGCCGCCCGCGCCCGGCTGCCCCGGCCGGTACCCGCCGGCCCTGCCCGCCCCGGCCCTACCCGTCCCGTCCCGTCCGTGTCCGCCGTGCCCGCCCCGCCCGACCGGTTCGGCCCATTCGGCCGGTCGGGCCCCGCTCGCCCGTTCCACCCGACCGACCATTCGATCAGGAGACCGACGACGTGCGTCCTGTCTACTTCGCCGCCGCCCGCCGCACACCCATCGGCCGGCTGCGCGGCGCGCTCTCGACCGTCCGCCCGGACGACCTCTCGGCGACCGTCCTGCGCGCCCTGCTCGCCGACGCCCCCGCCCTCGACCCGGCCCGCATCGACGACGTCTACTGGGGCGCCGCCAACCAGGCCGGCGAGGACAACCGCAACGCCGCCCGGATGGCCGTCCTGCTCGCCGGACTGCCCGACAGCGTCCCCGGCGCCACCGTCAACCGGCTCTGCGCCTCCGGCCTGGAGGCCGTCACCCTGGCCGCCCGCGCCATCGGCTCCGGCGAGGCCGACGTCGTCCTGGCCGGCGGCTGCGAGTCGATGACCCGCGCGCCGTTCGTCCTCCCCCGCCCCGACGAGGCCCTGCCGCACCGCATCGAGACCTACGACACCCGGCTCGGCTGGCGCCTCACCAACCCCCGGATGGCCGAACTGCACGGCGTCCTCTCCATGGGCGAGACCGCCGAGGAGGTCGCCGCCCGGCGCGGGATCGGCCGCGAACGGCAGGACGCCTTCGCCCTCCGCAGCCACCGGCTCGCCGCCGCGGCCCGCAAGGACGGGCACTTCGACGCCGAGCTGATCCCGGTCGAACGGCCCGACGGCGTCGTCGTCACCGCCGACGAGGGCATCCGCGAGGACTCCAGCCCGGAGAAGCTCGCCCGGCTGAAGCCGGTCTTCCGGGAGGGCGGCACCGTCACCGCCGGCAACGCCTCGCCGATGAACGACGGCGCGGCCGGACTGCTGCTGGTCGGCGAGGAGGCGCTGCACGACCTCGGACTCCAGCCGCTGGGCCGCTACGTGGCCGGTGCCTCCGCCGGGGTCCACCCCGACGTGATGGGCCTCGGCCCGGTACCGGCCACCCGCAAGGTGCTGGCCCGGGCCGGCTGGAGCGTCGCCGACGTGGCGGAGGCCGAGTTCAACGAGGCGTTCGCCGCCCAGGCGCTCGCCTGCGTCGACGAGTTGGGCTTCGACCCGGAGCTGGTCAACCCCTCCGGCGGCGCCATCGCGCTCGGCCACCCGCTCGGCGGCTCCGGTGCGCGCATCCTCACCACCCTGCTGCACCGCATGCGCCGCACCGGCGCCCGGCGCGGCCTCGCCACCATGTGCGTGGGCGTCGGCCAGGGTACCGCCGTGCTCGTCGAATCCGCCTGATCCGCCCCGCCCGCCCCGTTCACCCCGTTCGCCCCGTCCATCCCAAGGAGCTCCCCGTGACCCGTTTCACCGACAAGGTCGCCGTCGTCACCGGCGCCGCCCAGGGCATCGGTGCCGCCACCGCGCAGCTGCTCGCCGCCGAGGGCGCCGCGGTCGCCGTCGTCGACCTCACCGCCGAACGCGCCGCCGCCACCGTCGAGGCGATCACCGCCAAGGGCGGCACCGCCCGCGCGTACGGCTGCGACGTGGCCGACTACGACGCCGTCGAGGCCGTCTTCGCGCAGGTCGCCGGCGACTTCGGCGGCGTGCACATCCTGGTCAACAACGCCGGCATCACCCGGGACAACCTGTTCTTCAAGATGCCCAAGTCCGACTGGGACGCCGTCCTCACGGTCAACCTGACCAGCGCCTACAACTGCAGCCACGTCGCCCAGAAGTACATGGTCGAGCAGCACTACGGGAAGATCGTCTCACTCAGCTCCCGCTCCGCGCTCGGCAACCGCGGCCAGGCCAACTACGCCGCCGCCAAGGCCGGCATCCAGGGCCTCACCGCCACCCTCGCGATCGAGCTCGGCCCCTTCAACATCAACGTCAACGCCGTCGCCCCCGGCTACATCGCCACCGCGATGACCGCCGCCACCGCCCAGCGGGTCGGCGCCGCCCCCGAGGACCACCAGGCCGAGGTCGCCGCCCGCACCCCGCTGCGCCGCGTCGGCCTCCCCGAGGAGGTCGCCGCTGTGGTCGCCTTCCTCGCCAGCGAGGACGCCTCCTACGTCAGCGGCCAGACCCTGTACGTCAACGGCGGCGCCCGGTAGGGCCCTTCGGCAGCTGCGCCCGGAGTCGGCCGGTCCGGCCCCGGCGCAGCCGTGCGCCCGGGGCGCCGGGCGCTCAGGCCCGGTCGGCGGCGGCGAGTTGGAGCAGGTAGCGCTCGGCGGCGCGCAGCTTGCGGCCGTCCGGGCCCGGCAGGTAGGCGCGCAGCTCGATGATCTCCGGTGCGATCCGGATCGCCTCGGTGCGGTCGCCGACGGCCCGCCAGCACGCCTCCGCGTTGGTGGCCGCCTGCTGGGTCTCCGGATCGTCCGCGCCCTTCGCGCGCAGCAGCGTCAGCGCCACCTCGCGGTAGATCTCCGCGGCCTCGGTCACCTTCCCGGCCAGCCGGCAGACGTGCGCCCGCACCTGGCGCACCTGCAGCACCGGCGCGGACGCGTCGCCGTGCGCGGCCAGCGCCTCCAGCTCCAGCGCGAACGCCAGGTCGGTCGCGGCGGCGTGGTCGCCCGCGTCGGCGCTGCGGACGATCCGGCCGATGACCTCGCGGTAGTTGCCGAGCAGCTCGGCCTCCCGGGGGGCCCCGGCCTCCCCGGCAGCCCCGTCGACGGGGGTCTGGCCGGTGGCAGTCGGGTCCGCGGCAGTCGGGTCCGCGGGCGCCGGGTCCGCGGGCGCCGGGTCCGCGGGCGCCGGGTCCGCGGGCGCCGGGTCCGCGGGCGCCGGGTCCGCGGGCGCCGGGTCGGTGGGGGTCGGGTCCGTGGGGGTCGCGGTCGCGAAGGTCGGGGCGGCTGCGGGCGGGGCGGACTTCGCCAGCTCGACGCGCCGACCCGTCGCGGCCGCCTTCAGCAGGCTGACCGGCTGGGGCGGGCGCGGGGGCGTCGGCGGCACGCCGGCCTTCACCAGGCTGACCGGCACCGGCGGGACGGCGGCGACCACCCCGGCAGCCCCGTGGAGCGGGGCCTGCGCCTGCGCACGGGCCTGCGCCTGGGCCTGGGCGGCCCGGATCGAGGTCGGCTCGGCCGGCGCCGGCGGCTTGTCCAGCATCACCGAGCGCGCGGCGGCGGCTGCTGCGGGGCGCGGGGCGGCCGGCCGGGGCAGCACCGCCGAGGGCCGCGGTCCCTCGAAGGGCACGTTGTCCAGCGACGGCCCGTCCTTGCGGCGCGCGGTGTTGCGGAAGATCGGCCGGTCGGGCGCGTGGGTGGCCAGGATGACCACGTCGGGCCGGAGCACCGAGTAGACCTGCTGGCGCAGCTGCTCGGGGGTGAGCACGGCGTCCACGCCGGGCCGGCCGCCGTGCAGGGCCTCGATCAGCGCCCGGGTGAAGGTGCCGATCTGTTCCGGGTCCGGGCTGACCACGGCCCACAGCGGGACGCCGTCGGTCAGCGGCGACACCGTGCCCTGCAACAGCGGGAAGGCGTGCTGATCGGCACTCAGGTCGGCGATCACCAGGGTCTGCCAGTCGGCCGGACGGTGCCTCAGCTCGTCGGCGAGCGCCTGCCAGGCCAGGCCGTCCTGGCGGACGCTGCCCGGCTTGGAGTCCCGCAGGGTGAGGTGGAACTGCCCGCTGCGCTTGTCCGCGAGCAGGTGCCCGCCGAGGTGGACCAGCAGCGGCCCGGGGTGCCGGGCGGCGGCCCGCAGGTGGGCGAGGACGGTGTGCGGGTCGCTGGCTCCGGGCAGGTGGACGGCGTCCACGGACTCGGCGGCCAGCAGCACCTGCGGGGAGACGGCGGCCAGCATCGCCGACAGCACCGGCGCCTGGCTAGGGCCGCCGCGGCCCCAGGTGCGCCGGCCCGAGCTGCCGTAGCCGCCCTCGACCACCAGGATCCGTCCGCGGGCCGCCGGGGCGAAGGCGCCGGCGGAGGCGGCCCCGGCGTGCGCGGACTGGGGGGCGTGCGGCGCCTGAGGAGCGTGCGGCGCCTGGGGCTGGGGTGCCGCGCTTACGGGCGCCGGCGGGACGGCGGGCGCCGCGGGCGGGGCGGCCGGGGGCGGTGCCACGACGGGCATCCCGGTGAGGGTCCAGCCGGTGGACGGCGTCGGCTCGTACAGCGCGGCCGGGCCCGGGGTGTGCTCCTCGTACGGGTTGCGCGGCGGCGCCGCCGCGTCGAACGGTCCCGGCACGGCGTCCTGCGGCCCGCGGTCGGGCCCGTCCGGACCGGCGCTCCCCGGGACAGCCGTCGCTCCCGCCATCTCTGGTCACCGCCCCGCCCCGCCGACTGCCCGGCGTCTGCTGCCTACTAGCTCGTGGTGACTGCACCACACCCGTGCGCGCCACCCTACGGTGTCCCGCCGTACCCGAGCCAGGCCGGGTCGCCCTCCGGCCGCGCTCCGTTCGGCGGGCGCCGTCACCCCGCCGCGCGGGCGTTCGCCCGGTGTTCGCTCGGCCGGGTCCCGTACACCCGTTTGAAGGCCACGCTCAGTCCGAAGGCGCTGCCGTACCCGACCTGACGGGCGATCGCGTCGACGGTGGCGTCGGAGCGCCCCAGCAGGTCGGCCGCCAGGGCCAGCCGCCAGCCCGTCAGATAGGCCATCGGCGGTTCGCCCACGAGCTCGCCGAAGCGCCGGGCCAGCGTTGCCCGTGACACCCCGGTCTCCTCGGCGAGGGTGGCCACCGTCCACGGGCGGGCGGGCCGGTCGTGGATCAGCCGCAGCGCCCGGCCCGCGACGGGGTCGCCGAGCGCCCGGTACCAGGCGGGCGGGTCGGCCTCCGGGCGGGTGAACCACTCCCGCAGGGTGGCGAGCAGCAGGAGGTCCAGCAGCCGGTCCAGCACGGCCTGTTGGCCGGGGTCGTCGCGGCTGATCTCCCCGTCGGTGAGGTCCAGGACCGCGCCGAGCCGGCCGGTGTCCTGCACCACGAGCACCCGGGGCAGCGCGCCGAGCAGCCGTTCGGAGACCCGGCCGTGGACCCGGTAGCTGCCGGCCAGCAGCACCGTCGGCCCGTCGGGGCCGTGCCCGCAGGTCCGCAGGCCGAGGATGACGTCGTCGCTGACGTCCGCGCCGTCGGCCGCCGTGCACCGGTCGGGGTGCACCACGTAGAGCGGCGGCGCCTGCGCACCGGGGTCGTCGGCGACGGCGAACGGCTCCGCCCCGACCACCACGGCCACCTCGCCGCGGCCGACCGCCACCGGCGGGGCGTCCCCGGGGATCACCCAGCCGGTGCCGCGCAGCATGGTGACGACGGCCAGCGGCGTGTCGTCGGCGAAGCGGATCGACCAGGGCGCGGACACGATGTTCCGACTGAACAGGGCACCGTCGGACCGCACGTCGTGGAGGAGGCTCGCCAGCGGATCCATGGGACGAGTCTAGGCGCGGCGGATCCGGTCGCGCGGCCGTTCGGCGAGACGCGGAGACATCGGCTTGAGCGGATCGACCATTCCGCGGCTCAGTGGATCACCGTTTGACTGTCCGTATGACGACGAAACCGATTCTGGTCCTGGGTGGTACGGGCAAGACGGGGCGCCGGGTGGCCGCCGGTCTCCGCCGGCGCGGGCACGAGGTACGGGTGGCCTCCCGCAGGGGCCCCGCCCGCTTCGACTGGACCGACCCGAACACCTGGGAGCCGGTGCTGGACGGCATCGGCGCGGCCTACCTGGTCGACTCCCTGCTCCCGGACGCCGCAACCTCACTGGCCGCCTTCGGCAAGCTCGCCGTGGCCGGCGGGACGGAGCGGCTGGTCCTGCTCTCGCACCGCGACTGGGTGGCCGCCGAGGGCGAGGAGAAGCTCCCCTGCGAACGCGCGGTGAAGGAGTCCGGCGCGGAGTGGACCCTGCTCAAGCCGGCCTGGTTCGCGCAGAACTTCAGCGAGGAGGCGTTCTTCCGGGGGCAGGTGCTGGACGGCGAAGTGGTGATGTCGACCGGGGACGGCCTGGAGCCGTTCATCGACGTGAACGACATCGCCGACGTGGCCGTGGCCGCGCTCACCGGGCCCGGCCACGCCGGGCGGGCCTACGAGCTGACCGGGCCGCGGCTGCTGCACCTGGGCGAGGTGGCCGACACGATCGCCCGCGCCACCGGCCGGGAGGTCTCCTACCGGCCCGCCTCCCCCGAGGAGTTCACCGCGTACGCGGCGCGGAAGGGGCTGCCCGAGGACTTCGCGGCCATGCTGAACATGCTCTACGGCTGGATCGCCGAGAACCGCTTCGCCGACCTCGCCGACGGCGTCCAGCAGGCGCTCGGCCGCGAGCCGCGCGACTTCGCCGACTACGTCCGGACCACCGCCCCGACCGGGGTGTGGCACGGCTGAGCCACCGGGTCCCCGGGGCCCGGGTCCGGGAGCCGTACGACGTGGCGGGGCTGCCCGGGCTGCGCAGGAAGTCGGACGGGCCGACTTCCTGCGCAGGCGTCAGGAGCCCGCGAGCAGGTCGCGCAGCAGCGCGACCGTGTCGGCGTCCAGTTCGCGTCCGGTGCGGCGGCTGAGCGCGTCCAGCCGGTTGACGGCGCGCAGCAGCTGGTCCCGGGCGCCGGCCGAGGCGTAGGCGTAGAACAGGTCGCGGTGCAGGAGTTCGACGTCCGGCGCGACGGCGAGCCCGCGGAACACGGCGGCCTCGGCGCTGCGGTGGTCGCCGTACTGCAGGCGGCGGGCGGCCAGTTCGTGCGCCGTGTCGACGATCGCGGCGATCATGTCCTGCCGCTCGGCCTCCGCCCACCCGTACGCCGCCGGCGGCGCCTCGGCGAACGGTGCCCCGCGGACCAGGGCGAGCGCGTGGGCGAGCGCCGCGTCGGCCGTCGCACTGGTGGAGCGCATCCCGCGGCGGTAGAGGCTGCGGAACTCGTCCCAGTCGCAGGTGACGGTCGGGGCGAAGGTGTAGCCCTCCGCCGAGTTGGTGGGCAGGAACGCCCGGCCGTCCGACGAACGGCCGAACCAGGCGGCGAGGTCCTCCAGCTTGGCCGGCAGCGGGCTCTGCGCCCCGGGCGCGGTGGGATGCGGCTCCAGATGGGCCGCACCGGGGTGCAGGTCGTGGTCGAGGGCCGCGTGGTCGGCGCCCGGGCGCAGCGCCAGGTAGGCGGCGAGCTCGGTCAGCCGGGGCTGGGCGGCGGCCTCGAACGGGCCGGCGGCGCCGACCACGTCCACCGGGCCGAGCAGCCGGACCCGGGGGGCAGTGCGGCTGGCGTGCGCCTCCGGGGAGCGGAGGATGGCGAGCAGGTCGTCGCTGTCGCTGCGGCCCGACGTGGTGCGGGCCACCGGTGCGACGGCGGCGGGGCCGGGCTCGACGGCCGGTTCGACGGGGGCCGGTTCGACGGGGCCCGGTTCGACGGGGCCCGGTACGCCGGCGGCCGGGGCGGGCTGAGCGGGCTGAGCGGGAGCGGGCAGCACGGGGGCGGCGGGCTCGACGGCCGTCGGCTCCGCGGGGGCCGGTGCCACCGGGAGCGGCGCGGGGGCGGCGGGCTCGGGCGCGGGCTCCGGGCGGGCCGGGATCCGCGGGTCGGTGCCGGTGGGCGCCGGGGCCGGGTCGTGCGTCGGCACCGGCTCGACCGGCGCCGCGGGTACGGCCGGCACCGCGGGTACGGACCGGACCGCCGGAACGACCGGCTGGAGGGGTGCGGGGGGCAGCATCAGGTTCTGCGTGGTGTCGTCCGCGTCGGGCTCGACGGTCGGCCCGGCGGCCGGCCCCGTGCCGTACGCGCCGTGGGCGGCCGGTCCGGGGAAGTGTGCCGCGGGACCGTCCGGCCCGGCGGCGGGCCCGGCGATGGCAGGCCTGCCGACGGCGGGCCCCGAACCGGCGGGAGTGGCGGGGTCCGGGGTGGCCGGGCCCACAGCCCGGCTGCCCACGGCCGACAGGCCCGCAACCGGGGAGCCCGCGACCGGGGTGCCCGGCGCCGTGGCGTCCGCCCTCGGGGTGTTCGCCTGGCGGCCGAGGCCGTTGACGCTGTGCCGGGCCGACGGCGCGGCGGCCGGGGACACCGGGTCGACGCCCGCGAAGGGGCTGGCACCCGTGCCGATCACCCGGGCGAGCAGGCGCGGGCCCGCGCCGTCCCCGGCGCCGAGCTCCGCGGCCGCGCCCGGGCCGGCGCCCGCCCCCACGGCCGCCAGGACGGGGACGGAGCTGGGCAGTTCGGCCGGCTCCAGGTCGGCCCCGGGGCCGTCGAGGGTCCAGGCGGGCGCCGGGTGCTGGGTGAGGTCGTCGGCGACCCGCAGCAGTTCGGCGACCTGCTCGTACTGGGGGCCGGTCAGGCGCTGGAGCTCCAGGGTGAGGTGGAGGCCGGGGATGGTGGCCTGGCCGGTGCTGGGCAGCGTCCAGCGCGCGACCGGGCCGGTGCCGCGCTCGGGCGCGCGGGTGATCACGGCGACGCAGGTGCGCGGGCGGGCGTCGAGCAGCCGGCCGAGTTCGACGGGCAGGTCGCCGCCGGGCTGGTGGGCGCAGAGCACGATCTCGGGGACCCAGGACTCGTCGGCCTGACCCCGGCTGCGCGCGTCCCGGGGGCTGCCGGCGTCGGCGGCGACCAGGGTGGCGCGGGCCTTGGCGGTGCGCGGGCCGAGGGCGGTGAGCGCCTCCTCCAGCGTGGCGTGGCGGTGGATGCGCTCGGCGGCGGGGCCGCTGATCGGCAGTTCCCCGGCGAGGTCGACCAGGTGCAGGTGGAGCCGGTCGGCGAGCGGGCTGTGCGCGAGTTCGACGGCGAGGGTCCGCAGCACGTCGCGGGCGTCGTCGGGGTGGCCGGACAGGTGCATCAGCCGGACGGTCTCCAGGTCGGCGAGCACCACCGACCCGTCGGGCGAGGAGCCGAGGGTGACCAGCGCCGGGTAGGGCGCCGGGGTCCTGCGGGCCTGCGAGGCGGAGAGCAGCTCACCCGCATCGGGGGCGCACCACCAGACGTTGGGGGCGTGCGCGGCGCGGAACGGCGCGATGGGCGCGGCCGGTCCGGAGAGGTGCAGCTCGACCGTCCGGCCGGGGGTGATCCGGGCCGCGACGATGGCGGGCAGCCGCTTGCCCCCGCGGACGGTGTTGCGGGCCATCGTGCGCAGCGCCCGGTCGAGCAGGTCGAGCCCGCTGTCGTCCTGGCGGGCCTTCAGCTCGGCCTCGAACGCGGCGGCGTGGGCGCCCGGCATGGCGATCCGGTGCCGGGGGCGCCGGGCACGCAGCTGGTTGCCGCGCCGGCGGGAGACCGTGCCGACCATGATCGCGGCGAGCAGGACGCCGACGGTGGAGGCCGTGAGGGCGACGCTGTAGTCGTCGCTGGGGGCCTCGGCGTGTGCCGCGGGTGCGGCGGCGGGGGCCGAGGTGGCGGGCGCCGGGGTGGCCGGGGCCGAGGTGGCCGGGGCCGGGGTGGCGGGCGCCTGGGTGGGCGGCGCGGAGGGGGCCGGCGGGACGGGCTGCTGCGCGTCCGGGGTCGGGGCGGGGGCAGGGGCGGGAGCAGGGGCGGGAGCAGGGGCTGGGGCTGGGGCGGGGCTCTGGGCCGTACCGGGCACCGTGAGCACCATGCCCGGGACCACTACGTCCGGGTCGGTCAGCCGCGTGCCGCCCGGTGCCTCGACGCCCTTGTTGGCCTCGTAGAGCTGCGGCCACGCCTCCGCGTCGCCCATCTCCCGTTCGGCGATCGCCGACAGGCTGTCCCCGGCGCCGACCGTCACCGTCCGCCCACCGGTCTGGCCGCCCTGGCCGCCCGCACTCGGGGCCGGGTTCGGCGCGGGCTGGGGCGCCGGCTGGCTGCGGGCCTCGTCCGGCTTCGCGTCGGCGGGCATCAGCAGCTCCCAGCCGGGCTGGATCGGCCGGTCCGCGTCGAAACGGATACCCGAACTGCCCATCACCCGGCCGTCGTTCAGCTTGGCGATCTCCACCCAGCGCTCCCCGCCGCCGAGTTGCCGCTCGGCGATGGACCAGAGGCTGTCGGCCGGCCGGCTGTCACGCACGGTGTAGGTGGGCTGCTGGTCGGCGGCCGGGGCCGTGGCCGGGGCGACCTGTCCGGCGGCGGGCAGCGCGGCCCGCACCGCACCGGCGTTGAGCTGGGCGGGGGCCGAGACCGCCTGGGGCCGCTCGGGGGCGGCGGCGAAGGCCGAACCGGCCACCGGCAGCAGGACGAGCACCGAGCCGACCAGGCCGGCGGCGAGCCGCTGGCTCCAGCCGAACGCAGGGATCCGGCGGGCGATCCGGCCGCGCAGCTGCGCCGGGATCTCCAACAGGACGGAGAACGCGAAGCAGAGCCAGCCGATCCAGCCCACCCCGACCAGCAGCCAGAGGAAGAGCCGCCCGTCGTCGGGGCTGGTCAGCAGCTCGCCGACGCCCTCGGGGGCGACCTCACCCATCCCGGCGACCGCCTGGGTGCCGTACAGCAGGACGGCGGGCACGCCGATCAGCAGGACGAGCAGGGCGACGAGTGCGGCGAGCGCGGTGAACACGGCACCCGCCCGGCCTCTGCGGCGCGGCGGTAGCGGCACCGGGGCCCGCCGCCGTCCGCCGGGGGCCGGGTTTCCGGCCGAAGTACCCTGCCGGGTCTGCTCCTTGGCACGTGGCGCGGCCATCAGTCCGTCTCCGCCTTCTTGACTCCGTGGACGAGGGTCGCACTGCCCTTGCCCCTGACCTTGGTCCCGCCGAGCCCGGCCAGCAGCACGGGCCTGAAGTCCGCCTCCACCGTGATGGTGACGACCGAGCCGTCCTCCGAGAAGTCCACCGCCCCGGAGCCCAGCCCGTAAGCTGTCGGCGGCCTGCCGGGCGTACTCCCGCTTGACCTCGTAGCCCTTGCCCTGGAGCAGCGCGGCCTCGTCGAGCTGCTGCCCGGCGACCCGGGCGGCCTCCTGGGCGCGCCCGTCGGTCCGCTCCACCAGCCGCAGCCGGCCGCCGGCGTCGACCACCAGGAGGATGATGAACACCAGGGCGCTCGCGCAGACCGCGACGAAGATCGAGGTGGCCCCGCGGTCGCCGCCGCCCGCCGACGGACGCCGGCCGAACGGGCGCGGGCCGGAGCCCGATTCCCCCACCGGACGACCCCGAACCGCGCCGACCGCACCGACACGCCCCGAACCGGTGCGGCCCGAGCCCGCACCGCCCGGACCCGCACCGCCCGGACCCGCGCCGCGCGTACCCGCCACGGGCGGTCTCTCGCCGAGTGACATCACGCCCCCTCCCGCACGTTCCCGCTCCTCCTGCGGCTGCTCCCGGCCGCACTGCCGTTCCCCGCTCGCGCACTCCCCCGAATGCCGAGCCGTTCGACCGCGCAGCCCCCGCCCGCGCCGTCCTCCGCTTGCGTCTCCCCCACCCGGGCCGCCGCCAATCCCCGCCCGGGCGGCCGGACTTGTCACGTTCCCCGGTAGCGGTCGAGCACCGAGGTGAACTCGCCGACCAGCGTCCGCGTCACCGGCATGCCCGGCCCGAACAGCAGGTCGGACAGGCCCACCCCGCAGGTGATCCGCACCGTGACGGTGGCGAGCGGGCCCACCGGGGTGTCGAGCTCGCCGTGCGCCAGGTCCACGTGCAGGTCCCGGCAGTTGACGCCCTGCTGGTTCAGGGTGACGGCCGCCGAGGCCCGGGCGGCGTCCTCCATGCCGTCGACACTGCGCGCCAGCGAGGCCGTCCGGGCGGCGGACCTGGCCGCCGCCTCCACCGTGCCGGCTGCGGTCTGCAGCCGGCCGGCGGCGACGGCCACCAGGACGAGTGCCACGACGGCCGGGGCGACGATGGCCGCTTCGATCGCCACCCCGCCGCCGTCCGGACCGAACCGCCCGCCCGGCGTACCCGGCCCGCGCCGGACGCGCCGCCCGAAGGCACCCGGGCGCCACCGACCACGCAGCCGACCAAGCAGCCGGCCGCCGCCCCACCGGCCGCTCATGCGCCGCTCCCCGGTGGTGGCACGAACCGCTCGCGCGGCGCCTCGACGTGCTGGGTGATCGCCGGGGTGACCCCGGGCAGCAGGCCCGGGGTGGTCACCCGCACCGTCACCCGGACCACCTCGGCGTTGCTGCCGTCGAGGCTGATGCTGTACTCCTTCACGCCCTGCCGGGCGAGGAAGTCCGCGGCCTGGCGGCGGGCCGCCTCGTTCTTGACCGCCTCGCCCTGCTCACCGGCTCCCGATCGACCCTGCACCCGGCCCGCGTCCGCGCCCTCGCGGGCGGCGGTGAGCGCGAGTTGGCGGTGGTACCACCACATCGAGCCCTGGACGACGAGCAGCACCAGTGCGAGGACGACCGGGAACACGATGGCCAGGCTCAGGCTCATGCTCCCCTGGTCGGGCCGGGGGCGGGGCGGTCGACGGGTCACGAGCCGGCCGGTGCGATCGGGTCCTTCTTGACCTTCTCGACGACGTTGTCGCGCAGGACGTACAGCGCCCCCGCCACCGCTCCGGCCACGACGACCAGGGCGATGATGGCGAGCGCCAGCTCGATGCTGATCGCCCCGCGGTCGCCCCGGCTGCGGGCGTCCTTGAGCCGGTCGGCCCGGGTGTGGAACAGCATCGTGGCGAACTGGACGGGGAACAGGACCGGCAGCAGCAGCCGGCCGGCCAGGCGAGTGGGTCGAGGGATCATCGGGACTCCGTGGTGTGTGGTGAGGACGGGACTGGTGCTGCCGGGGCCGACTGCTCGCGATCGGCCCTCAGTTGAGCATCTTGTACAGCGCGGGGAAGACGATCAGTGCGGTCATCAGCAGGGTCAGGGCGGCGCCCGGCGCGACCATCCGCTCGCTGTCGGAGTTCGCCCGGGCGAGGTCCTCGGCGAGCAGTTCGCCGCGCAGGCCCTTGGCGCGGGCCCGCAGGGTGTCGTAGACGGCCGCCCCGTCGGTGCCGGAGAGCCGCATGATGTCGGCGACGTCCTGCAGCGGGGTCAGTCCGAGCTCGACGGCGAGCGCGTCCAGGCCCTCCCAGGGCGGCAGCCGGTCGGTGGCCGCGCGGTCCAGGGCGTCCCTGATCCGGCGGAAGACGGTGCCGCGCCCCACGGTGGCGGCGCGGCGCAGCGCCTCGGCGGGCCCGCAGTCGGCGGCCCGCTCCAGCGCGACGAGTTCGAGGTACGCGGCGATGCCGTGCAGGTACTCGGTGCGGGCCTCCTTGGCCTCACCGCGCACGATGGCGTCGGGCACGAACCAGAGCAGCCCGCCGAGCAGCGGCCCGAGCACCAGCGGCACGGCGAACGGCAGCCCGATGTCGAGCACCACCGCGAGCGCCCCGGCGTACCCCGGCAGCACCAGGCCGAGCAGGGCGAACAGCAGCTTGTGCGCCATGAACCGCGACGGTGTCCGGCCGATCAGCGCCAGTTCGCGCTGCGGGATGCGGACCCCGGGCAGCGTGAGGGAGCGCTCACCGACCCGGTCGTACCACCGGGGGCGCTCGTCCGGGTCCAGCGGGCGGTCGACCGGGGTGCGGTGCAACCGGTCCAGCGCCTGGCCCAGGTCGGGCGGCGCGGGCCGGAGTTCGGAGATCAGCAGGGCGATGCCGCCCGCGGCGGCCCCGCCGGCCAGGACGGACCACGGCGAGATCATCGGACCTCCCCGAACGGGCCGCCGGCCGGACCCCCGCCGGACCGGTCGCCCGCGGAGCCGCGGCCGCCCGGGACCCGGCCGGCGAGGCCGGTGACGCTCAGCCGCAAGCCGCCGGGCCCGCCGGCCCCGGACGCCGGGTCGCCCGGCTCACCGTCCGCCTCGGCCTCGCTGCGGCGCAGCCGGCCGGTGCGGCTGCGCCGGTCGGCCTCCAGCAGCCGCGGTACGGGCGGGTGCGCCGCGAGCGCACGCATCCAGGCGATCACCGCGACGAACAGCGCGGCGATCACCGCGAGCACGATCTGCCCCAGCACGCTGCTGTACGGCTCGGTGTAGCCGCCGTTGAACGAACCGACCACCACGACCAGGGTGATGATGCCCACCAGCCAGCGGATGGTGGTGCGGTGCTTGGCCCGGTCGGCCTCGATGGCCCGGCGCTGGCGCACCTCCTCGCGCACCGAGTCCGCCATGTCGGACAGCGCCCGGGCCAGGCCGGGGCCGCTGTCGCCGGCCCGCAGGAGCAGCGCGGCGAGCACCTTGTCCGCGGTGGCGTCGGAGAGGCTGTCGGCGAAGGCGCGCAGTGCGTCGTCGGGGCGCCAGCGGGCCTGCATGCGGGCGGCGAGCTCGCCGATCTCGTCCTCCAGGGCGGCGGGGGCGGTGCGGCGGCTGGTCACGATGGCCTGGTTGAGGCCGACGCCGAGCAGCAGCACGTCCGCGATGCGCTGGGTCCACTCGGAGAGCGCCTCCAGCCGTTCGATGCGGTGGGTGTCGGAGCGGGTGGTGTCGAACAGCCACGGCACCCCGAACGCGGCCAGCGGTGCCAGCAGCGCGGTGAGCGGGATACCGGTGAACAGCCAGGCCAGCGGACCGCCGACGAGGGCCAGCGGCACCTGGATGCGGCGCAGCCGCACGACCCGGGCCGAGGCGGTGCCGGGCGCCCCGTACCAGAACACGTGGAGGCGGCCGGCCAGCGGGTTCGGCGCGGACGGCTCCTCGGCGGCCGGGTCGCCGCCGCGCAGCCAGAGCGCCAGGGCGAGCAGGCCGCCGGCGACGGCGAGCCCGCAGAGGACGAAGAGCAGCATCATCGGGCGCCACCGCCGATCCGCAGTTGCAGCGGGGCCGTCCAACTGCCGTACCGGGAGCCGAGCAGCGCGGCGTCGAACCCGGCCCGGCGCAGGTCGTCCAGGCAGTTGGGCGGGGTGTGCGGAACGGCCCTGGGCTCGCCGAGGTCCGGGCGGGGGCCGAAGACGGTGTTGAGCGCGGGCCGGCCGTGCTCGCCGAGGCCGGCGACCTCCAGGACGTGCGAGACGAAGCGGTGGCGCCGGCCGCCGACCGCCGTCTCGTCGACCATGGCGACGTGCACGATCAGGTCGACGGCGTTGGCGGTGAGGCGGTAGGCGAGCGCGTCGGTCATGTGCGAGCCGTACTCCAGGCAGAGTTCGGCGATGCGGTCGACGACCATGTGCGGGCCGCGGGCGTGCAGGGTGCACATCGAGCCGCCCTCGCCGTTGGTCATCACGCGCAGCATCGGGACGACCTCGCCGGAGCGGACCTCTCCGACGATGATCCGGGAGAGGGTCATCCGGAGGGCGGCCGGAATGAGGTCGCCGATGGTGAGTTCGCCGGCCGGCCGGCCCTCGACGCGCTCGCCGTTGCCCTCGCGGGCCTCCATCGGGACGACCTGGCGCAGGTGGCCGAGGGTGTGCAGCCAGAGCTCGAACTCGGACTCCAGGGTGCCGATCCGCTCGTCCGGCGGGATCTCCGCGGCCATCGCCCGCAGCAGGCTGGTCTTGCCGACGCCCTGGGTGCCGGTGATCATGACGTTCTTCCGGGCCCGGATCGCGGCGCCCAGGAAGGCCGCCAGGGTGGAGTCCAGGGTGCCGAGTTCGACCATCTCGGGGAGGGTGGCGGAGGCCACCCGGTGGCGGCGGATCGCCACGTACGGGCGCGGGGTGACCTCGGTGAGAGCCTGCAGGCGCATCCCGCCCTCCAGGCGCAGCGCGAGGGTGGGGCTGGCCGTGGAGAGGCTGCGCTCGCCGCCGCCGTGCTGGCGGGCGAGGTCCTGGAGGAGCTCCACCAGTTCGGCGTCGCTGTCGGCCACCGGCGGGACCTGGCGCAGGGGTTGGTGCACCCGGGAGACCCAGACGTCGTCGCAGCCGTTGATCAGGATGTTCTCGATCTCCGGGTCGTCGAGGTACGGCTGGAGCCGGCCGGCCCGGAACAGCAGGTCGAAGACCGCCTCGGCGAGGGCGCGGTCCTGCTCGCGGGTGGGCGGGATGCCGTGGGTCTGGGCGTAGGCGTCGGACC
The DNA here is from genome assembly GCF_053610105.1 of Kitasatospora sp. NPDC054939. NCBI lineage: Bacteria > Bacillati > Actinomycetota > Actinomycetes > Kitasatosporales > Streptomycetaceae > Kitasatospora > Kitasatospora sp. NPDC054939. The sequence goes on from NZ_JBSGXP010000002.1 coordinate 127,917, forward strand.
AGCGGGCGACCGCCTCCTCGATCAGCGCCCGGCCGCGCTGGCGGCGGGTGGCGCGGTCCGGCTCCGTCCCGGTGCCGGCGGCCAGCCGGGTGATCTGCTGGTGGAGTTCGGCCGCGACCTGGCGCTTGAGCTCGCGGGCGACCTGCGGGTCGACGGCGGGGCGGGCGCCCGCCCCGCGCACGTCCAGCGAGGGCAGCTGGGAGGGCACCGCGGTCGGTACGGCCGAGGCGGCGTGACCAAGCGCGTGCCGGTCCTGGCCCGGGTCGGTCTGGGGGTGGGGCTGAGGGTGCGCCTGGCCCGGGGGCACCTGGCCGGGGTACGCCTGGGGGTGGCCCTGGGGCGGGTGGACGGATCCGGGTCGGACCGGGCCGGTCGCCGGGGCCCCGGCCGGGCCGGCCGGGGGCGTGGTCCAGGGCAGCGCCGCCGGGTCGGCGGACGGCCGCTCGTGCAGGGGGCTACCGCGCACGGAGCACCTCCCCGTAGCCGGTCTCGGGCTGGTCGGTCGACGGACGGGCATGAGGCCGGACGTGTGGCTGCGCGTGAGGCTGGGCGGGCGCCGGGAACGGCGCGGGCGCGGCAGGCTGCGGGGCCAGGCCGGCGAACGGCGCCTGCCCCTGGCCGCTCTGGCTGTCGCCGGACCACACGCCGTCGGGCCGGAGGCCGTCCGCCGGGCGCCCGTCGGACGGGTACCCGCCCGTCACCGGGCCGGCCGGAACCGGGCCGCCGGACGCCTGGCCCCAGGCCCCGGCGGGCGCCACCGGCCCGGTGACGATCACCGGCTGCTGGGGCACGGTCGGCGCGGCCACGGACTGCGGCGGCATCGGCCGCGGCGGCGCGGGCTGCGGCACCACCGGCGGGGGTGCCATCGGCTGCGGACCCGTCGGGTGGGGCGCGACCGGCTGGGGCTGGGCGTACTGCGGTGCGCCCTGCTGCCCGCCGTCCCGACCCGCACCGGCCCGACCCGCACCGAGCGGCCCCCCGCCGGACTGCCCGGCACCGACCTGCCCCGCGCCGGGCTGCCCGGCGCGCAGCGGCGGCGCCACCGTCCAGTCCTCCTGCGAAGCCCGGTACCCCGGCGGCAGCTGCCCCGCCGCCGGGGCGGGCGGTGCGGTCGGCGCCAGCCGCTGCCGGCGCCGGCGCACCATCAGCTGCGCCTCGTCGGCCGCCGAGCGCGCCGTTCGCATCAGCTCCGAGCGGACGAACCGGCGGTCCGCGGTGTCCCCGCCGTCCGAGAGGGTGCGGGCGGTGCGCGGTGCGTACGGCAGCAGGCCGAGCACCGGCAGTCCGAACTCCCGGGAGACCTCGTTGGCCGAGTACGGGCCCTCGGCGACCAGCAGCAGCCCGAGGGAGTCGGCCCCAGCCCCGGCGGACGCCAGGTCCTCGGCGAGGGCGGCCAGCCGGGGGCGGGCCGCACTCAGCCCGCGCAGCGTGGTGCGCACGGTGGCGGCGACCACGTCCGCCCGCCGGGCCAGCACGGCGCTGGCGCCGGTGGCGCCGGAGCGGCCGAGGTCGAGGAGCACGTCGTAGCCCTGCGGCTCCAGCCCGTGCAGCACCTCCATCAGCGGCTCCCAGGTGTAGGCGAGACCGGGGGCCTGGGTGGGGTCGGTCAGGCCGGGCAGCAACAGCCGCTCGGCGCTGCCGTCGGGCGACAGGTCGATCAGCTGCTCCCAGAGCGCCTGGCCGAGCAGGCCGCGCCGGTCGGCCACGGCCAGGTTGCGCAGCCCGTACACCGCCTCGACGCGGCCCTCCAGGGCGCCGGCCAGGACGGCGCCGCCGTCGGGGTCGCACTCGACGAGCAGGATCCGCCGGCCCGGCTGGAGCGGCCAGGCCAGCAGCAGGGCGAGGGCCGTGCTGGTCGCGCCCGGTGCGCCGGTGCCGCCGGCGACCGCGATCACCGCCATCAGGCACCACCCGCCCTGCCGGACGACGGCGCGGTCGCCTGGGGCTGGCCCGGCGTCTGCCCGGCGGGCTGCCCCGGCTGGGCGGCCGGACCGGACGACTGCGGGCTCGCCGCGGGGCTGCCGGCGCCGGCGGCCGGGGTCTCGGAGCCGACCGCGGGCGTGCCGCCGGCGCTGCGGGCGGCGAGGGTGACCTGGATCCGCCCGCTCGCCACCCAGGCGGCCAGCGCGTCCGCCCGCCCGGTGGGCACGGCCACGTCGACGACCTGGCTGCCGTCGGTGTCGGTCTTGCCGACGGCGGTGACGGTGGCCGGCATCGACTCGGCCCGCGCGGCGCCGCCCTCGGGGGTGTACACCACGACGACCGGCACCCCGGCCTGCAGCCGGGTGGCCGGCAGCTGGGTGCGCTTGGCGTAGACGCCGACGACGCCGTACCCCGGGGGCACCGTCAGCTCCTTGGCGAGGTCGGCCTTCACCAGCAGCGCCCCGCGCCGCAGGTCGGTGGTGGCCCGCATGCCGACGGCGGCGGTGCGGTCGGAGGCCGACAGCGGCTTGAGCGCCGGGTCGCTCGCGATCCGGGCGACCACGAGGTCCGCCTCGGTGAGGACCTGACCGTAGGGGACGTCGCGGGCCAGGGCGAGCACGGCGACCCGCTGGCCGGTGCTGTTGTAGAGCACCGCACCGCCGAGTCCGCCGGCGGCTATCAGCGCCACCGACATCGCCAGGACGGCCGGCCGGCGGCGGCGCGCCCGCAGGGTCCGCCCGGGGACGTGCGGCGCACCGCGCCCCTGCTCGGGTGCGGTGGACCCCGGCATCGTGATCGTACGGTTCTCCACCGGGTTCCGGCCTTTCACAGCTCGTCAGGACAGGTCAGCGCGGCCGTCTCGTCGTGCGGGTCGGTCGCGTCGTGCGGGGTCGTGCTCGTGGTGCAGATCGTCCAAGTGCGAATCGAACCCGCAGGTCGTCGGGCAGATCGCGCGGGCGGCGGAACCGGCCGGTGGTGCGCGGCCGGGCCGCCGCCCGCGGCGGTCAGTTGAGCACCTGAACCTCGGCCACCCGTACACCGAAGTCCGTGTGCAGGCTCTTGGCCAGGTCGCCGACGTCGGCGGCGCCGGTCACGTCCACCTCGGCCGTCCAGCGGACGGTGACGCCCCCGGCGAAGGTGCCGTCGGGGTCGGCGCCCGAGCCGGCCTTGAAGACGTAGCCGCAGTCCGGAGAGGGCTTGGCACCGTACTCGGCCCGGTACGGCGTGCCCGGCACCTTGCAGGTCACCACGGCCTCGCCGACGTCCCAGACGACCTCCTTGAGGCGCGGGGTGACCGTCACCGAGACGCCGCCGCTGCTGACCGTCCTGGGCGCGGGCACGGTGGCCCCCCGGGACTGGTCGAGCCAGAGCCAGACCGGCACCCCGACCACGGCCCGGTCCTTGGGCGCGATGCCGGGGACGGGCGTGGGGAAGCGGATGCTGTCGAAGGCCGACTGGGCGAGCTGCCGCGGGTCCGCGGGCGCCGGCCCGGCGGGCGGCTGGGCGAAGAACTGCGGGTCGGCGGCGCCCCCACCGTTTCCGGTGAACTTGCAGTTGACGTCGTAGATCGCCCCCTCGGAGGGGTTGCGCCCGCCCCAGACCGGGTCGCCGGCCGGCGGCTGCGGGTCCAGGTGCAGGTAGTAGCAGCCGGTCGCGTTGCTGAACCAGCCCAGCTCCGGGTCGTGGCAGGGCCACACCTGGTCGTTCCAGCTGCACACCTGCGGGCCCGTGCCGCCACCACCGCCCCCACCGCCACCGCCCGGCTTGGGCGTGCCGCCCGGGGTGTTGGTGCCCTGGCAGATCATGTCGAAGGCGCAGTGGTCGACGACCACCCCGCCCCCACCCGGCGTCGGCGGCGACGTCGGCCCGTCCGCCCAGGCGGGCGCCGCCGGGGAAAGCAGCATTCCCGCCAACAGCGCCGCACGGATCGCAAATCGCCCCATCGGTTTCAACACGTCCGCTCCACCTCCCGCTTGAACTCGTAGATCAGCCAACGAGCTTCGGACTTTCGCAGTGAAGCGGTCACGATGTACCGGGACAGCCGCTGCTTCGGGTCCTTTGTCGCGCGCGTGGCGGCATCGGCCTGATGCCACCCGGTCACATCGAGGCAGTCCTCGATCTCCGCCGTCTGCGGATCCGCCTTCAGATCAAGGGCCTTCACCACGGGCGAATTCCGCGGAGCCCCGATCATCACCAGATCGGAGTCATGCAGCTGCTGCAGATTGACGAGGGTCCCGGCGAGTGCCTTTCCGGACGAGTACGCCTCCAGCGCCAATCCGTCCGAATCCGAGCGGCCGAAAGCCTCCGCCTGGGCCTGCCACCAGTCCTGATACGTCCTCAGAGCGGCTCGGGCCGCCGCTCCTTCGGGCCCGTTCGCGGGCACCGTGCTGCCGCCCCGGGAACCGCCGGGGGGAACCGCCGGCGCCACGGTGGCCGCACCGGTCCCACCGGTCCCCAGCCGGTCGACCGCCGACGATCCGTCATCGGCCGAACAGGCACTCAGGAACAGCAGGGCCAATACCGCCCCACCCGCCCCGACAACCCCGGGGCGCACCGCAATTCCGTGCCGCCGCATAGCCCCACCTCGTTGCGACCCGACCCGTTCGTGGGCTGTGGTCGCCAGAAGAAATCCGCCGTCCCGCCGGTACTGCCCCCCGGGGATCGATTCTTCGCCAACCCCGCCCCGCTCGGCAACACCTCCGGCCCCCTGACCTTACGCGGAAGGCGGATCGGTCGGGGTACTTTCCCGCCACAGCACCGCCAACAGTTCTTCGGAAAGCGACAATCCGGCCAATGCACCCCGAACGGCGGCCCGATTGCGCATCAGCAGGCGCCCGCCCGGCGGGGGTTCGAGCAGCCGTGCCCCCGATGCGCCCTCGGCGCACAACCCCGCGACGGCCGGCTGCAGCTCGACCGGCCCCACCGCGGCCGGCGCCCCCGGCAGGCCCTGCTGGAGCACCAGGGCCAGCGCCCGGCTGAACGATCCTTCGCCGCCCGGCAGGACGTCGTCCCGGCCCCGCCGCCCGGGGGTGAAGCGGCCGACCCGGCCCCAGAGCGGCACCCGGGAGTAGCTGAGCAGCTCGCCCGCGCCGTCCTCCCCGCCGCCGCGCTCCAGGGCGGCCCAGGTGTCGCGGTCGGCCACCGCGTCGACGAGCAGCAGGGCCTCCTCCTGGTCGCCGTGGACCATCGCGCTCACCACCCAGTCCCAGGCGAGCCCCCGCCGGTAGGCGTTGTCGCCGGTGGAACCGCCGGTGACCAGCGCGAGCCGGCGGCCGCGCGGATCGGCGGCCAGCTGGCCGACCAGGCAGACCACCAGCCAGCGCCCGGGCCGCAGCGCCGCCTCCCGGACCGCGGTGAGCATGGTGTTGGCGTCGGCGTCGGCCGGGACGACGGCCACCCGGCAGCCCGCCGAGCCGGTGTCGAAGAACCCGCCCGGCAGCGCGTCGGCGAGCAGCCGGGCGCCCTCGGCCGCCCGGGCGGAGCCGCCGTACCCCCGGTCGGGCCCGCCGTCGGCCCCGATCACCACCAGATCCACGCCGCTGCTGACCATGCGCACCCGCCCCCTCCTTGCCGGCCCGGGGTCGCCCCGGCGCCGCCGTTCTCCGCCGCCGGCGGGCCGTGCCGCCGCGGGGCAGGCTACCGCCCCGCGGGCCCGCCGCCCGGAAACCCGCCCGGCCCGCGGCGGGGCTCCCGGCCCGTCGGCCGAGGGACGTTGGGCCCTATCGGCCCCGCCCCCGGGGCGGCACGATCGACTCCATGGACCGTGACGACCGAGTGGAGCCCCTGGGCGAGGACGAGTGCCTGCGGCTGCTCAGCACCGTGCCCGTCGGGCGCGTGGTGTACACCGAGCATGCGCTGCCGGCGGTGCTGCCGGTCTCCTTCGAGGTCGACCGGGACGGTCGGCTGGTGCTGGCGGTGCGGCGGGACAGCGCCACCGCCCGGGCCCTGGACGGCACGGTGGTCGCCTTCCAGGCCGACGTCCTGGACCCGGTGACCAGGACCGGCTGGTCGGTCCTGGTGCACGGCCGGGCGGACGTGCTGCGCGACCCGGAGCAGTACCGGCGGGCGATGCGCTCGGGGCTCCGGCCGTGGGTGGGCGATCCGGACCCGATGTTCGTGGTGGTGGTCCCGGAGCTGGTCAGCGGCCGCCGGCTGCTGCCGCTCGGGCGGACGGTGCAGCGCTCCCCCTGAACCTCCCGGGCGGAACTCCAGGGCGCCGCTCCTGTGCGCTCCGGGGGCGCCCCCGGGCTGGCCGGACCCAGGACCGGCGGCCGGCCCGTCCGGTGCTCCCCTCCCCAAGTGACTTGCGAGTAGGCATACTCTGCCCCCGAGTCCCCGACACCCAGGAGCACGCCGTGACCGCCTTCGCCTCCCTCGCCGACCTCACCGCCGCCGTCGGCACCGTGCTGGGCACCAGCGAGTGGCACCCGATCGAGCAGCCGCGGATCGACCTGTTCGCCGAGGCCACCGGGGACCACCAGTGGATCCACGTCGACCCGGAGCGGGCGAAGGAGAGCGCGTTCGGCTCGACGATCGCCCACGGCTACCTCACGCTGTCGATGATCCCGGTGCTGGCCAAGGAGTGCTACAGCGTCGAGGGCGTGCGGATGGCGCTCAACTACGGTTCGGAGAAGGTGCGCTTCCCGGCGCCCGTCCCGGTCGGCACGGCGGTGCGGGCCACCGCGGAGCTGCTGTCGGCCACCGAGGTCCAGGGCGGGGTGCAGGTGGTGGTCCGGTTCACCATCGGCAGCGCGGAGAGCGCCAAGCCGCACTGCGTCGCGGAGACCATCACCCGCTTCTACGCCTGACCCGGGGCCGGCCCGCTCCACCGCCGCCCGGGCCGCCGGGAACCGCTCCGGGTACGCCGAACGGCCCACCGCGGCTCCCTCGCCGGGTCCGGGCGGCGCACAGCGAGTAACCTCCGACGAGATGGTCGTCGTACCGACTCGGCCCACGGCCGCGGGTACGCGACTCGGCATGCCCCGGCAGCCGCGCCCCGTCCGGCGGCCGGAACCCCGCGTCCTTGGAGGTGCCGTGCCCAGCCCCTGGTACTCCCGACTCGCCGGTACGAGCCCCCAGCCCACCGCACCCCCTCGACTGGCCGGCCGGGCACGCGCCGCCTGGCACCGGGTCCGGACGGACGCGTTCGGCGCCGACCCCCGGGGCGCCCGGCTGGACCGGATCCGCCGCTCCCCGCAGTTCGCCGACGGGGCCTTCCGCAACCCGCTGCCCACCCGCCGCCTGGTGTACGAGCGCAGCCCGCTGGAGATCACCCGGGCGCAGCTGACCGGCAACCGCAACCGCCGGGTGCCCACCGCCGCCGTCCCGCTGCACCGGCTGCTGCCCGCCGAACTGGCCGCGGAGCCCGCGTCGGGGCTGCGGCTGACCTGGCTGGGCCACGCCACCGTGCTGGCGGAGCTGGAGGGCCGCCGGGTGCTGTTCGACCCGGTGTGGGGCGAGCGCTGCTCCCCGTTCGGCTGGACCGGGCCCAAGCGGCTGCACCCCGCGCCGATCCCGCTCGCCGACCTGGGACCGGTGGACGTGGTGGTGGTCTCGCACGACCACTACGACCACCTGGACATGGCGACGATCCGGGCGCTGAACGCCACCGGGGCGGTGTTCGCCGTCCCGCTGGGCGTCGGCGCTCACCTGGAGCACTGGGGCGTGCCGACCGGGCGGATCGTGGAGCTGGACTGGTGGGAGTCGGCGGAGGTCGCCGGGCTGACACTGACCGCCACCCCGGCCCGGCACTACTGCTCGCGCGGTCCGCGGACCAGCGCGCTGTTCCTCTGGGCGTCCTGGGTGGTGGCGGGCACCGACCACCGGGTCTTCCACAGCGGGGACACCGGCTACTTCCCGGGCTTCACCGAGATCGGCCGCCGGCTGGGGCCGTTCGACGCGACGATGATGCAGGTCGGCGCCTACAGCGCGTACTGGCCCGAGGTGCACATGACGCCCGAGGAGGGCGTGCGGGCCCATCTGGACCTCGGCGGCGAGCTGCTGCTGCCGATCCACTGGGGCACCTTCAACCTGGCGCCGCACCCGTGGGAGGAGCCTGCCGAGCGGGTGGTCGCGGCGGCGCAGGCGCTCGGCGCCCGGCTGGCGGTGCCGCGCCCCGGCCTGCCGTTCGAGCCGGTCGACCCGCCGGCCCTGCGGCTCTGGTGGCGGGCGGTGGCCGCGCCGCCGAGCGGTGCGGAGCTGCTCGTGCCGGACGGCCTCGTCCAGGACCTCCGGGACGGCGCGGCGGACGGCGCGGCGGGCGGGGCGGCCGGCGCGGCGCAGGAGGCTCCCAGCGGGCGCCGGCGGCCCGAGTCGGCGGCGGCCGAGGACGACGGCGTCACGGTCTGACCGGCCAGGCCCGACCGGCACCCGCCCGGACCGGGCCGGTCGGGCGAACCCGCGGCTCAGCGCCGGGGGCGGTACGGCGAGCACCCCCGCCGTACCGCCCTCCGCGCCCCGGCGCTCAGCCGGCCAGGACGTCCCGCAGCGCCCGCGCCTCCTTCACCAGCCGGGAGGAACCCGCCCGGGCCGCCACCGCGTCCACCTCCGCGATCGGACCACGCGCCTTCAGCCGGCGGGCGCAGTCCGCGGCCACCGCGACCAGCTCGCCCGCACCGCGCGGCGCCTCCGTCGCGAGCAGACCGGGCAGCGCCGCCGCCAGCACCGGCCAGACCGCGGCGTACGCCCCCGTCGCGGCGGCGGCCTCCAGCGCCAGGGCCAGCCGGTTGAGCTTCACCGTGCCCAGGGCGACCAGCTCGGCCAGCTCCCGGCCGAGCAGCGCCGCGTCCAGCTGCTCCCGGGCGGCCAGCACCAGCAGCCCGTCGACGGCCGCGGTGCGGTCGTCCGCGTGCCGGGCGCCGAGCCCGTAGGCCAGGGCCAGGTGCAGCGCGAGGCCGGCCGGGCCGCCCGACTCGGCGATCAGCGGCAGCAGTTGCGGGGCGCCGCCCTGGTCGCGGTCGGCCGCGTCGGCGAACCGGCCCAGCCAGCGGGCGACCAGCTCCTCCCGGTGGTGCGGCAGGGCCGCCGACCAGTGCGCGGTGGGCAGCCAGTACCAGTTGTCCAGTCGGCGGACCCGCGCCACGCTCGGCTCGGTGCTCGCCACCAGCTCCAGGAACTGCGGCTCCAGCCGCTCACCGGCCGGGCCCCGCGGGCCGTCGCCGATCCCGGGCTGGGCGACCTCGATCCGCCGCAGCGACTCCCACCAGCGCTCCCAGGAGTTCTCGCGGGCCCGGCGGGCCGGCTCCGGGGCGAACAGCACCCGCTGCGAGGTCTGGTGGGGCAGCCCGCCCTCGCGCAGCCACTGCGCCAGCCACCGCCCGGCCGGGGAGTCCAGCCGCTCGGCGGCGTCCCGCACCGCTGGGTCCGCGGTCGGGGTGACCCGCAGCAGGGCCGCGCCGAGGTCGGCGCCGCCCGGCACCGCCCGCGCCGCCTCGTACGCGGCCAGGCGCTCGACCAGGGCCCGCGCGTCCAGCGCGCCGGTGGCGTCGGTCGGGGTGGCGAGCAGTAGCGGCGGCCGGTCCTCCTGCACCCGCCACCCGGCCTCCTCCAGCCGGGCGGCCAGCACCCGGCCGTACACCCCGGTGCGGTCGCCCTGCAGCGGGGTGCGCTCGCGGCCGTTCGGCAGGTACCAGCTGCGAACGACCCGGACCTGCCCGGCGACCGCCGCGGCGACGTACAGGACGTCCTGCGGACGGCAGTCGTGCCAGTCCGACACCCCGCGCCACTGGTGGATCCGCAGGACCGGCGCGAGCGCCTCGGCGAGCGCGGCGCGGTCCCGGTGGGCGTGCCGGACCAGGCCGTCCAGGGTCCGCTCGAACGCGGCGACGCCCGGCTCCAGGTCGGCGAGCAGCGCGGACAGCTCCTCGGCGACCTCCTCCGGGGTGGCGATCGGCTCGCCGAGCGGGCGCGGCTGCGGTGCGGGCGGCAGCAGCGCGGCCCAGTCGGTGTCGGGCTCCTCCCCGCCGACCGGGGCGCCGAACAGCGCGCCGGCCCGGGCGTGGTGGGCCGGGTCGAGGCCCTCGGCGGCGGCCAGCAGCTGCGGCAGTACGGCGTCGCCGGCCCGCTTCAGGTGCCGGGCCACCAGGTTGAGCGCCCGCTCCTGCACCTGGGCGTCGGGGTGGCCGAACGCCTCGGCCGCGGCCAGGACCAGCGCTCCGGCCCGCTCGGGGGAGCGCTTCACCGCCCGGTCCAGCAGCCCGAGCTGGGCGCGGACGAGCTTCTTCTCGCTGCGGAACAGCACCGTCGCCGAGGCCTCGGCCAGCAGCTCCGGCTCGACCAGCCCGGCCTCGTCCAGCTCCCCGAGCCACCGCTGCGCGTGCTCGGCGACCACCGGCACGCCGTCCAGCAGGGCCACCAGGTCGCGGGCGCGGGCCGCGTACTCCTCGGGGGTGGGGGCGAGCGCGTCCAGGACGGACAGGAAGATCCGCTGGTCGCCGGCCCGGCCGCCGCGCAGCAGCCGGGCGGTGGTCAGGTCGATCAGCTCGGCCCGGTCGAGGTGCCCGCTCGCGGCCAGCTCGGCGAGCGCCGACGACCAGGTCCCCTCGGGCCCGCGGTGGGCGCCGTCCAGCACGCCGACGTCGGCGAGTTCGAAGACCCGCGGCAGCAGCGCCGGCAGCAGGGGGTCGGCGCGCAGCCGCTCCACCAGCGGGACGTAGGGGTGGTCCTTCCCCTGCCGGTGGTGCCAGATGGTCCGGTTCAGCCACTCCCGCAGGTACCCCTCGGAGGCGGGCACCGCGCAGCCGGTCCGCCGGACGATCCGGTCCACCAGCTCGAAGTACTCCCACTGCCAGGAGGAGCCGCGCTTGGCGCCGAGGCGGGTGGCGACGTCGGCCTGCCACTCCTCGCCCTGCACGTCGACCACCTCGAACAGGACCGGGTGCCGGAGCACGGAGTCGGCGAAGTCCCGGCCGCCGATCCAGGTCGCGGCCCCGGCGGAGCCGCCGTGGCAGCCCGCGCCGGCGACCAGCAGGGCGGCCGTCCGCCCGGCGTTCCGGCGGTTCCAGTCGGCCGCCCGCTCCTGCTTGCGCAGTTCCTTCAGCTCCGCCAGGCAGGCCCGCCGGCCGGCCGGGTCGAGCTCCGCCAGCAGCGCCGGCACCTGCCCCACCCGGCCCTCACGGACCGCCGTCAGCAGCTCCTCCGTCCCGCTCATCGGGCCGCCTCCCGCTCCGCCGCGCCCTGCTCCGCCGCCGGCTGCGCGCCCTCCCGGACGATCCCGACGGCCAGCGCGTGCTTGCACGGCCCGCGCCCGCCGCGGTACTTGGCCCACCAGAGGCAGGTGCAGCTCAGCCGGCCCGCGGCGTCGACGCGCACCCGCTGGATGTGGTCGTCCACCGTGACCTCGGCGAGCGCGCCGCCCCCGTCGAGCCGCACCGCGCCCGCGGCGACCAGTGCCTGCGCGGCCCGCAGCCGCGGGTTGTGCGCCTGCGCCCGGCCGGCGTCGTACGGCAGCTGCCGGTGGAAGTAGGCGGCCTCCGCCGCGTCGTAGCCGATCTGCCCGGCGGTGCCGAGCCGGGTGAGCGCGGCCCGCACCCGCTCGGGGGTGAGCCCGGACTGCTCGGCCAGCTCGGCGACCTCGATCCGCGGCTCCCAGGCCAGCAGGACGGCGACCAGCTCGGCGTCCTGCTCGGCGGTGCCGGTGGCCAGCGCGCCGAGCACCCCGCCCTCGCCGGAGAAGCCGCGCGAGGCGTCCGGGGAGAGCGTCAGGGTCAGCCGCATGCCGGGCAGCACCACCTCCCAGGCCGAGGCGGCCGGGGCGTCGCCCGCGGGCGGCCCGTACACCCGCAGGGCCAGCGCGTGCCGCAGCACCCGCTGCAGGGCCGCCAGCCGCTCGGGGCCGGGCAGGCAGACCGCGCCGGGCACCGGCCGGGTGGTCGGCCGCAGGGTCCGGCCGGCCGGGACGACCCACTGCACCGTGCGGGCGCCGGAGCGGCCGCCGCCGCGCGGCAGCGAGCGCAGGAAGCGCACCGCCTCGGCGGCCGGCAGCTCGGCCCGCAGGTCGAAGGCGGCGGCGGTGACCTGGGTCTCGGCGAAGCCGCGCAGCCAGCGCTCGGGCAGCGGCACCTTCTTCTCGACGACCGGGCCGTCGAAGGTGGTGACCTCCAGCGCGTCCGGGCCGACCGCGAGGTGCAGCGGTTCGGCCGGGCCGATCCGGGTGAGCGCCTCGCGCAGCGGGTTGTTGACGTCGACGTTGGTGGTGCCGTGGCCGATGTCGTCCCCGTCCAGGCCCGCCGCCAGGACGTCCAGCCGGGCGTACACGCCGCAGCAGCCGGAGAAGGACTCGAAGCGCAGCCGGTCGCCGTTGGCGGTGACCACCGGGTCGAGCGAGGCGCGCAGCAGCGGCTGGTAGTAGCGGGCGGCGGCGACGTCGGCGACCGCGAGCAGCGCGGCGGCGGCCGGGGCCGGATCGGCCAGGAACCCGGCGAAGAAGCGCGGGTTGGCGACCGCCCCGAGCGGGGTGGTGCCGCCGGAGGTCTCCAGGGCGAGGCGGCGGCCCGCGGCGTCCTCGTGGACGGCGGACGGGCGCAGATAGGCATACGCGGCTTGCGACATGCCGAGCACGCTAGGGGCGGCCACTGACAACGCGTCGGGTCACCCGGAGCGGGGGCCGGGACTGGAACAGGTTCTACTTCTCTGCCAGTATGGCCGGGTGACCGACGTGAGCGAACAGGACAGGAACAGCAGGCGGACCGGCAGCGCGTTCGCCGATCTGCTGCTGATCGAGCAGCTGGACGAGAACACGTTCCGAGGCCACTGCCACGCCGGCGCGCCCATGCGGGCGTTCGGCGGGCAGGTCGCCGCGCAGGCCCTCACCGCCGCCGGGCGCACCCTCGGCGACGGCCGCTCCGTGCACTCGCTGCACGGCTACTTCCTGCTGCCCGGCAACCCCTCCGAGCCGATCCGCTACGAGGTCGACCGGGTCCGCGACGGCCTCTCCTACGCCACCCGCCGGGTCTGCGCCGTCCAGGACACCGCCCGGGGCCGGGCCGTGATCTTCACGCTCTCCGCCTCCTTCAAGCACGCCGAGGAGGGCGAGGAGCGCCAGCGCCCGATGCCGCCGGTGCCCGGCCCGGAGGAGCTGCCGGACGCCTTCGCCCTGCTCGACCCCGCGGACCGCGACGCCTTCTCCCAGACCGCCGGCTTCCGGACCCTGGAGCTGCGCTTCGTCCCGGCCGACGCCCCCGGGGTGCCGCCGGCCGCGCCCGGGATGCCCGAGCAGTACGTCTGGCTGCGCACCGGCTCCGCCCTGCCCGGCGACGACCCGCTGCTGCACGTCTGCGCGCTGACCTACCTGTCCGACCTCACCCTCGCCTCCACGGCCGCGCTGCACGTCCAGCCCAACTACTTCCAGCGCACCGAACCGCCCCGGATGCTGCTCGCCTCGCTGGACCACGCGATGTGGTTCCACCGGCCGTTCCGCGCCGACGAGTGGCTGCTGTTCGCCCAGCGCAGCCCGTCCTCCTCGGACGGCCGGGGACTGGCGCTCGGCGAGTTCTACGACCGGGAGGGCCGGCTGGTGGCCTCCGCCGTGCAGGAGGCGCTGGTCCGGGAACGGCTGCCGCGCCCGGCCCGGGGCTGACGGGGGCCGGCCGCCGGTGAACGGCGGGTGGCCGGTCGGCGTCATACTCCTGCGCGGCCCCGGCCCGTATGATGGGCCGGGTGACCAAGGTTGACCTGTCACCACGGCCGGTGGAGGCGATGTCTCCGCGTCAACTGGAACGCCGCGAATCACTCATCGCGGCCGCGCTCGCCCTGGTGAACGAGATCGGCGTCGAACGACTGCAGATGAAACAGGTCTGCGAGCGCTCCGGAGTCGCCCTGGGGACGGCGTACCGCTACTTCTCCTCCAAGGACCACCTCCTGGCCGCGGCGATCGCCGAGTGGCACCGCCTGCTGCTGGCCGACCTGGTGGCGGAGCTGCGCGGGCCCCGGGCCGGGCTCGGCACCACCGACCGCGTCGTGCGCTTCGTCCGCGGCGGCATGCGCGCCTACCAGCGCCAGCCCGAACTGGCCCGGCTGCGGGTGGCGGTGGCGGCGTCCACCGACCCCTTCGCCAGCGAGGCCCTGCAGGGCATGGCCCGGGCCGACAACGGCGCCCTGCAGGCGGTGATGGCGGACGTCCCGCCGGCCGCCAGCGACCTGGTGCGCCATATCGTGGGCCACGCCTGGCAGGGCGAGCTGACCGCCTGGGTGACCGGCCGCACGACCCTGGGCGACGCCCGCCGCCGCCTGGAGGACGTGGTCCGGCTGGTCCTCGCCCCCTACGAGCCGGCCCACCCGGCGCCGTACGGGGTGCAGCAGACCATCTGAGCGGCACGGCGCCCGGGTCGCGGGCCGCGGCCCGCGAGGCGCCGCCCGGGTCGCGGACGGCGAGGCCGCGGCAGGCGAGGCTGCGGCGGGCGTCCGCCCTCCGGGTGAATCGCGGACAAACCGACGCCCGGCTCCCATCCGGACTTCACCCGCGCGTACTCACCGTTCACGCCGCCCTGGAACCCTCCCTGACATGAACGCCCACCCTCCGGCGACCCTCCAGGAACCGCGCTTCCCGCTCCCCCAGCGCCACCGCCGCTACCTCGCGTGCGCCGCCGTCCTCGCCTCCATCGCGCTCGGCGCCCTCGGCGTCGGCGCCACCGTCGAAACCGTCGGCACCCCCACCGTCGCCACCGCCGGGGCCACCCGCTGAGGTGGGCGCCGCCACGGGCTCCGCCGGTACGCCCTACAGCTCGGGGCGGGAGTGGCGGCCGTGGCCGGGCCGGTCGGGGTCGAGCCGCAGCGGCGGGGCGTAGCGCGCGGCGGGGGCCCGCAGGAGCCAGGACGGCAGGCGGGTCGTGTTGGGGGTGATCAGGCCCATCCGGTGCAGCAGGTCGAGGGTGCCCCGGCGCAGGGCGGTGCGGTCGGCGAGGTAGTCGCGGCCCCAGCCGGCCCGGTCGGCGTACTCGTCGGCGACGTCCCCGAGGGCGCCGTCTATCAGTGCGTCGGGCACCGGTACGTCGGTCGCGGTCGGTTCGCCCGGGAGCGGGCGCAGTTCGTCGACCAGGCGCTCGACGAGGAGCAGCGCGGCCTGGGCGAGCGTGTCGGGGCCGGGGAGCGCGAGGTCGGTGAGCTCCTCGGCGGGGTCCAGCAGGGCGACCCCCTCGGCGCGGACCTCGGCCTCAAGACCGAGGAAGTCGGCGAGCACGGCGGGCTCCCGGTCGCGGTGGCGGTGCAGCCAGTCGCGCTGGTCGGCGGTCAGGTCGGCGGCGAGCACGGCGGGGGTCTCGGCGAGGCGGCGGCGCACGGCGGTCGCGGGTGCGGCCCCGGTGGCCCGGTGGACGAAGTCGGCGGCGTCGTCGGCGAGGGCGGGGTGCCCGCCGGGGACGGCGCGGGCGAGGTCCCGGTCGACGGTCAGCAGGGTGTCCCCGGGGGCGTCCGGGGCCGGCCGCTCGGCGATGACCTGCCAGTCGGCCAGGACCGCCAGTGCGGTGGCGAGTTCGGCCGGCGCGGCATGGACGTCCCGCAGGCCGTCGAGCAGCCGGGCCAGCGGCAGGTGCTCCGGGGCGTCGACCAGCAGCGCGAGGGCCAGGGCGAGTTGGGCGTACGCGCCGGGGGTGAGCGGGGTGCCGGTCGCGGGGTCGCGGAGGGTGCGGACGGCGCCGGCGCCGAGGCCGGCCTTGTGGAGGCGGGCGTGCCGGGGGCCGACGACCAGGCGGTAGCCGAGCAGGGCGTCGAAGCGTTCGACCAGCCAGTCGCGGTGACGCCGGATCAGCGGGAAGCCCTCGGCGTGCGGGCCGGCGGCGGTGACCAGCGGGTGGGCGAGCAGCAGCCGGGCGGCGATGCGGCGTTCGGCGGCGGTGCCCGCGGTGACGGAGCGGTCCTGCGGGGCGGCGGACGGGCCGCAGCGTTCGGGCCTGCGGTGCCGGCCGGGGGCGGTCGGCCCGGGGAGCGCGGCTCCCTCGCGCCGGGCGGCGCGGCGCAGACCGCCACGGGCGGTGCGGGACTCGCGCACGCGCAGCGTCGCGGAGTCGTACGCGGTGGGACCGTGCCACCAGCTGACCGCGGCCCCGGCGGTGTCCCCGGCCGCGTCCTCGGCGGGGGCGCCGAAGTGCCGGGCGGGGTACAGGCCGAACGCGGCGGCGCACAGGTCGTGGGCGGCCTGCGGTTCGGCGGCGGCGAACCAGTGGGCGAGGCGCAGCAGTCCGGGGTCGGGCGACAGCCGCTCGCCGTCGGGGCCCGGCTCGGGGGCCACCCGCTCGCGGGCGGGCGGCCGGCCCTGCGACAGCACGCGGGCGGCCGGGGCCGTGGCGCCCGGCTGCGGGGCGTCAGGACGGCCTGCGCGTACGGCGGCTCCGGCAGTCACGGTCACCCGTCCCGCCCCTCCCGTGCGTCCGTCCGACGCGCCACCGGACACCCGCGGGGTGCCGGACGCGTATTCGTGCTGCTTCATGTCGTCGACCAGACTAGACGGTGGCCGGGGCCCCGGGTGGCCGCAACCGGGGTGCGGGGGCGAATCCGGCCGGGACCCGCCCCGCCACCGCTCGCTACGCACGGGTAACAATGTCTTCCGCGGGCCGCCGGTGTCGCCTAGGGTGCCGGGAAACCCCGCCGGCGGCCGCCGTTGCGCCGCCGGCGCCACCGGCCCGCCGTGAACGACCGACTCCCCGAAGGACTCCGCCGCATGAGCATCCGTACGACCGCCCGCGCCGTCCTGTCCCGCCGGCGGGGCTCCGCCGGCGGGCTGCTCGGCGGTTTCGCCGCCGTCTCGGCGGCGCACCTGGGGGCGATCCTGGGCGGTTCCGAGGTGCTGCGGCACGCCACCAAGCCCGCCCTGATGCCGCTGCTGGCCGCGCACACCGGCGCCGCGGCGGCGGGGGCGACGGCCGTCGGGGCGACCGCCGCGGGCCTGGCCGCGGCCGAGGGCGCGCCGAAGCTGCTGGTGCCGGCGCTGCTGCTGAGCACCGGCGGCGACGTGCTGCTCCAGCTCGGCCGGGACGCGGCGTTCCTGGCCGGCATGGGCTCCTTCGCGGCGGCGCACGTCTGCTACGTCACGATGTTCGTCCGCCACGGGGCGCTGACCGACCGGCGCCGGGCGCTGCTGGTGGCGGCGGCGTACGCGACGGCGTGGGCCGCGATGATCGGTCAGCTCTGGCCGGACCTCGGCGATCTGCAGGTCCCGGTGGCCGGCTACAGCCTGCTGCTGACCGCGACGGCGGTGACCTCGACGGGGCTGGGGTGGCGGACGGGCCTGGGCGGGGCGCTGTTCCTGCTCTCCGACACGCTGATCGCCACCAAGCTCGCGAAGTGGCAGGAGCTGCCGGGGCATCAGTTCTGGATCATGGCGACGTACATCCTGGCGCAGTACCTGCTGGCCACCGGCACCCTCCGGGCGGTCCGCGAGCGCTCGGCCGACGGCACCGACCGCACCGGGGGCGCGGCGCGGCCCGCCACCGCCTGAGCGGCGGGCGCCCGGACACACGGACACACGGGCGCCGCCGGAC